>DNWZ01000838.1 GCA_003506095.1 Planctomycetaceae bacterium
TACGATGGCGGCGAAGTCCGATTGCCCAGCGGCGCGGTACTGAACCATTCCAATTCACCCACATTGCACGCATTGGTTGGAAAAACGCTCGTCACGACCGACGGCACGACCCTGCTTGGCGGCGATGACAAAGCGGGCGTAGCGATCATCATGGAAGTCGCCCATCACTTGATGGAACGTCCCAATCTGGCTCACGGGCCGCTGAGAATCCTGTTCACGTGTGACGAAGAAATCGGACGCGGGACGGACAAGATCGATCTGGAAAAACTTGGCGCGACGGTCGCTTACACGATCGACGGTGGTGGCATTGGCATGATCGATGTCGAGACATTTTCTGCCGATGCGATGCGAGTTACGTTCATCGGTCACAACATTCACCCCGCGATCGCCAAGGGGCAAATGATCAACAGCTTGCGCGGCGCGGCGACGTTTGTCGATTCGTTGCCCAAACTGGATCGAACCCCCGAGACGACATCGGAGCGCGATGGCTTTATCCATGTTCATGACATTCACGGCGGAGTCGGTCGCTGTGAAGTTGATCTGATCCTGCGATCGTTCGTGGCCAGCCAACTAGACGATTTTGCCAGTTTGGTTATCGAGGCCGCTGAAGCGGCAATCGCGAAAACGCCAGGCTTGAGGGTCGAGGTTCAACGCCGACGCCAGTATCGCAACTTGGCTGAAGGTTTGCAGACGTTACCCGAAGCGGTGGCGTTGGCCAGTCAGGCGTTTGAGAATTTGGGTCATTCGCACCAGCTAGCGATCGTGCGAGGCGGAACGGACGGGTCGCAGTTGACCGAAAAAGGCCTACCGACCCCCAACCTTTCCAGTGGTCAACACAACATTCATTCTGTGCTGGAGTTTGCCTGTTTAGATGAAATGACAGTCGCGACAGAGCATGCGATCGAACTGCTGAGGCTGTGGGGAGAAAAGCGGTCGTAAAGATTTCCCAGGCCATTGGCCTGGGAACGACGGCCCCGGAAATGAAACTTATGCGTTGGCCCAGGACTGGTCGAGTATCGGGTAAGCTGGTTGCAGGCGAGTTGCAAGGGAATGGTGAACTGCGACGGGACCGACACTGGCGGGGTCGAGGCGTGCGAAATCGAATCTATGAATGGGGACTGCGGGCGGCCGCAAAGCTGACGCCATGGCTGGCGGGCGGCGCTGTGGTGATGCTGATTGATTTTGCTACGCCGCCACAGTGGGGCGTGTCGGTTCTGTACATGGCACTGTTGCTGATCGCGTTTCAGTTCTTGGCCCGACGCCATATTCCAAGGTTGATCGTGGCGTTGGTGGCGCTCAGCCTGTTGCCTTACTTTGCCCGATTGCCGTTGCAGTTCGAACCGGTTCGTTTGTGGGTTCCGCTCGGTTTATTGGCGGCGGTTTACTATCACAACGACAGCCAGCGACGCCGCAAACGCCGACTGCTGATCCGCAAACAACTGCAGCGAAGCGTTAGGCGTCGGGCGATTCAGGTGCGACGAATCAACGAGGCGCTCAGGCGAGAAATCGCTCGTCGTCAAGCGACCCAGCAACGTCTGAACCGGACCGAAACGCACCTGCAGTCGTTGGCCCAGCGGATGCAGTTGCAGGTGATTCGCAAAGACATCGAAGGTGTGATCACGTATGCCAACGAAGCGTTTTGCCGCGGCATCGGTCGAGCGGTCAGTGAGGTGATCGGCAGTACCGATTCAGACCTCTATCCGCCGGCTTTGGCAGATGCCTATCGATTGGATGACGAGCGGGTATTGCGATCGGGCGAAGCGGTCGATCATATCGAATCGCATCCGACTCCCGACGGCAAAACCGGTTGGGTGCAAGTTTTTAAAGCTCCCGATTATGACGACCAAAACAAGATCATTGGCATTCAAATGGTCTTTTGGGATGTAACCGACAGTTATCGCAAAACGGCGGAATTGCGACGCAGCGAAGCGCGAAAACGGGCGTTGTTCGATGCGGCCCGCGAAGCGGTTCTGCTGGTTGACGACCAGGGCTTGGTGGTCGAAGCGAACCCGGCCGCGGTAGCGATGTTGTCCAAGAGCGAAATGCCCTTGGCGGGGCATCGGTTGGTCGATATCGCACTGCCCGAATCATCGATTCAGGGACTCGGTGAGGAACCGCAAGCCGCGTTGGGAATGGGCACTGATTCCCAACCGGTTGAACGGCGGCGAGTGGCCGATCCGACGTCGCGGCCACCGCTTTCGTGGTCCGATTTGCCTCATGGCCAACGACGCGAAATTGTCTTGCGGCCCAGGGGCGAAGCGGATTTCCCGGCGGAAGTGTCGATTCATCCGATTCCGCTGGAGAACTCGATCGGACTGGCTATCTTCATTCGCGATGTAACGCTGCGTCATCGCACCCTTGCCGCATTGCGTGACGCCAAGTCGGCTGCGGAAGATGCGAGCAGGATCAAAAGCGAGTTCATGGCCAGCGTCAGCCACGAGATCCGCACTCCGCTTGGCGGAATCACAGGATCTGCCGAATTGCTTTCCCAAATGGATCTGCCGCCCAAGGCACAGCAGTATGTCGACATGATCCGTCATAGCGGCGAACTGCTGTCACGCGTTATCGGCGATATTCTTGATCTGGCGTCGATCGAGGCGGGACGGCTGAAAATCAATCCCGAACCGACCGATCTGCATCGCTGTGTTGGCGAAGCGTTCCGATTCTTGGCGACGCGAGCGATGGGCAAAGACGTCGAACTGGTGTTGGACATTCGCCCCGGTGTTCCGCGTAACGCGGTGGTGGATGCCAACCGGCTGCGCCAGATCGTGATCAATCTGGCCGGCAATGCGATCAAGTTTACGCCTCAGGGACATGTCGTCTTGCGTGTTGCGGTCGAATCGGTCGGCGGCCAAGAGGGGGCCAACGCAAAGCCAGAGCGATGGTTGTGTTTGGAAATGATCGACAGCGGGATCGGAATCGCGCCGCAGCGGTTAGAAAAGATCTTCGAACCGTTTGAACAAGGCGACTCTGGGACGACGCGACGCTTTGGCGGCACGGGTTTAGGTTTGTCAATCAGCGATCAATTGGTCAAACGGATGGGCGGTTCGATACAGGTGACCAGCGAACCGGGGCACGGCAGCACCTTCCTATGTGAGTTGCCGTTGGTAGAAGCCGAGCCCGATGAAACGGCGATAGCCGAGCATGCGAAGTCGCCGCCGAACCAGCCAACCGTTGCGGTCCAGATTGGTCATCCGATCCAGCGACGGGCAATCATCGATCTGCTGGTCAACTGCGGATACACGATTGCGGACGACGGTGAAACGAGAATCATCGACGTCAGTTTCACGGGTGAGGTCGCAAGCGGTGATTCCAAAGTGATTTGGCTGTCTCGCGTCGATGACCCGACTCCGCCCCAGCAAAAGCCCGACCAACCGATTTTGCTCAAACCGATCCTGCCCGACGACCTGCTGCGTTTGTTGAGGTCTGAGAAAGTCGAACCACAGGCTCATTCGCCTCGTTTGCCAAGTCGAGCTTTTGCGACAAACACACAGTCGTCGGCCAACGCATTGTCAGACGCGACTTGCCTGTTGTTGGTCGACGATAGCCCCGTGAATCAAGCTGTGATTCGTGATTTTTTGACGGGTGCAGGATACCACGTCGATTTGGCTAGCAGTGGGCAAGAGGCGATCAATGCGGCCGAGTTACGTCGTTATGCCTGTGTGCTGATGGATCTCCAGATGCCCGGGATGGATGGGATCGAAGCGATGACGCAAATGGTGCTCCAAGACGAACGTCGAAGCCAACAACCGCCCCCGTTCATCGCGCTTACCGCACACGCCACTGACGACCATCGTCAACGATGTTTGAATCATGGCATGAAAGCTTTTCTGGTCAAACCGATCGACCGCCAAGCACTTATCGACACCGTGGATGGTCTGGTGTCCGGTACATTGCCGCCAGTTGTTGATTCACATGCGATTGTGCCAGTAGTCTTCGCAACGGGGCTTGATGCGCTGCCATCACAAGATAAGGGCCCTTTCACGCCCGAAGAGCAACCGACTGGTAAGGGCGAAGACGATAACTCCGATCGATGGCGAGCTAGATTATTGAAGGCTGCGGGGAATGATCCTGCGACAGCCCGGTCGTTAACGCAAGCATTTCTTGAGGAAGTGCCCCAGTTATGTGAAAACCTTACCGATTCGTTGGGCCGAAAAGACGCTCGTGCGGCTCGGATCGCCCTTCATACGCTGAAATCATGCCTAAAGTACGTTGCGGAGCCGCTGGATTGGGAAGTCGCCGAACGTTGCGAAGCGATGGCGATGCAAGGAAACTTGAAAGAAATCACACCGCTGGAGCCCCAAGTTCAGGCGATCGCGAAACGGTGGGTCCAGCGGCTTGCACAATCAGTGCAATAAGCAGCTTGGGTACCAATCTGCGAAATTCAAGATGTCGCGAGTATAAAATAGATTTGCAAGCATTGGATTGAATAACTTCGAAAATACATTAAGATCCTAGAGCGACTCGTGACATTTCGTTGCGAGAAACGGCGAAACCGTTCCGTGAGTGCGGGACGAATGGTTCGCAGTTCCGGTTTGTTTAGACCCATCGAAAAGTTGAATACTATGAAATTCGTTTCCTTCCTGAAGCCTATGGCGTTGTTGGCAGTCGTTACATGTTTCTTCGCCGTTGGTTGCGGTGGCGAAACCGCAGCTCCTGTTGCTCCAGAAGCACCAGCCGTCGTTGAAGAACCAGCAATGGAAGCCGCTCCAGCAGAAGAAGCAGCACCAGCCGAAGAAGCAGCCCCGGCAGATGCTTCTTAATCGTTGGCCCAGTCCGCTTTTGTCGCGGCTAGGTAACCAATCATCAAAACGACACGCGAAACTGAGTTTTGCGTGTCGTTTTTTTTTCCGCTAGGGTTGAGAAAGCGTGACCAACGATTCGGCCAGCGGAAAAGGAGGCCAAAGCTGCGGTCGCTCGCCGGCGAGTCGGTTTGGGGTGCAGTGAAAAGTAGAGCAGTAGTGTCGAATGTGGTAAAACAATTGTCCCTGCTTCGCCGACGCATCCATCCCAAGAGAAAAATGATGCCCCACCTACGCATTTTGGTCGCGGTCACTTGCTCGCTTTGCGTTTTAGCCAGCCGATCCGCCAATGCCGACGAAGCCATAACGCTCGGTTTGCGATATCAGATTCCGGTCGCACCGCAAAGCGAACGATACCACACGTTGCATCGCGATGCCCAATGGTCCCCTTCTGCAACGGCGATCATCGTTTGTGACATGTGGGATTCACACCACTGCTATCAAGCAGTTCAACGCTCGACGGAGCTCGCCCCGCGACTCAACCAGGTTTTGAATGACGCGCGTAAACGTGGCGCGACCATCATCCATGCCCCCAGCGGTTGTATGGCCGCTTATACGAATCATTCGGCGCGGAAGCGAGCGATGGAAGCTCCAGCGGCGAACGGCTATCCAGATGAAATCGACAAATGGTGCTATACGATTCCCGCTGAGGAAAAAGTCAAGTATCCGATCGACCAGAGCGATGGTGGCGAGGACGATACGCCCGAAGAACACGCTGCTTGGGAATTGCAATTGAAGAAAGAAGGGCGATCGGTCCGCGCTCCATGGCAAAAACAAATGGACTTGTTGACCATCGACGAAGATCAGGATTTTATTTCTGACCAAGGCAAGGAGATTTGGAATATCCTGCAGTCTCGCGGAATCACCAATGTGATCTTGGCCGGCGTGCATACAAATATGTGCGTTCTGGGCCGACCTTTCGGACTGCGCCGAATGGCTCAAGCGGGCAAGCAGGTGGTTCTGCTGCGCGATTTGACGGACACGATGTACAACCCAGCTGCTTGGCCTTACGTGAGCCACTTTTCGGGCACCGATTTGATTATCGACCATATCGAACGACATATCTGTCCCACGATTACCAGCGATCAATGGATCGGTGGCCAAGCGTTCCGTTTTGCTGCGGACAAGCGGCCCAAAATTGCCGTTGTTATGAATGAATCCGAGTACGACACCGAGCAAACGCTCACAAAGTATGTCGAAGAAAACCTTCGTCGCGATCATCGCATTGGATTCATTTATGGCAGCCAGGCGCAACCCGACACGTTCCCATCGATCGATTCGATCGCAGATGCCGATTTGTTGATTCTATCGGTACGGCGGCGGACACCGCCTGTAGGACAATTGAATGTGGTCCGCGGCTTCATCGCAGCGGGTAAACCTGTGATCGGCATTCGCACGTCGAGCCATCCGTTTCACTTGCGAAACGACAAACCCGCGGATGGTTTTGCTGATTGGCCAACGTTTGATGCTGACGTCAACGGCGGCAATTACACGAATCATTATGGTAACGAATTGATCGCGACAGTAACGATGGTTAACCAGCAGTTTGATCATCCAATATTAAAGGGCGTTGATCAAAAACCTTTCAAGGCAGGCGGTTCCTTATATAAAGTCTCGCCCTTGGATCCCCGAGCAACCGTCCTTTTGATGGGGGCTATTGATGATCAAGCCCCCGAACCGATCGCCTGGACATTCGTTCGCCAAGATTCGGGGCGAACGTTCTATACGTCGTTAGGTGCTGCGAAGGATTTTGATAACCCTAGCTTTAAGACACTTCTGAGAAATGCGGTCGATTGGGCTTTCGAATAAAACCCGATCCGAAAACCGAAGAGAAACGTGGATATGGCCAAGGCCAACAGAACCTAGCCACGGTTCAGTTCTTCCATCAATTCGTCGCTCAATCGTAAATTGGTGCTGACGTTTTGAACGTCGTCATGATCGTCCAACATTTCCAAAAGTTTTAACGCTCCGCGAGCCGTTTCAGGATCGAGTTCAACTTCCGTTTGTGCGATTCGTGTCACTTCGTTGAACTCGACCACCAAACCTGCGACCGTCAATGCTTCGGCTAGCGCCGCAAAGCTATCTGGCGGGCAAGTGACTTGCAGTTTCCCTTGCTCGTTCGTTGCGATATCGTCACCACCATGTTCCATCGCGACTTCCATCAGCCGTTCTTCGTCAGTGCCATCCGCGAAAACGAACAAACCTTTGCGATCGAACAGATACGATACGCACCCGGTCGAGCCGAGATTGCCATTGTGTTTTGAAAACAGCAACCGGATTTCTGGAGCGGTTCGGTTGCGATTGTCAGTCATGATTTCGCACATGATCGCGACGCCACCAGGCCCATAACCTTCGTAGACGATTTCTTCGACGTCGCCGCCTTCGATTTCGCCAGTGCCGCGTTTGATCGCACGCTCGATGTTTTCTTTGGGCATGCTGACCGCCTTGGCATCATCGATCGCTTTGCGAAGGCGGATGTTTGCATCGGCATCTCCGCCGCCCATTTTCGCCGCAACGATGATCGCCTTGCTGAGCCGGCTCCAAGCCTTGCCACGCTTGTTGTCGATCAACGCTTTCTTATGTTTGATCCCGGCCCAATGAGAATGACCTGCCATGAGAGCATCTGGAAATGTGAGAAAGTCGTAAGAGTTTTTAAATGACAGCGGCAGCGACTTAACGAGGCTTGCGTTTTGTCAATTTTTGGTTCCCGACACTAGCAGCGGGGGCGGCATCCTTTGTTTTTTTCGGTTCCGCTTTCTTGCTGGTCTCCTTCACAGAAGCCGTTTCCGCAGGTACAGCCCCCGCTTCGGCGGCGGGTGGTGCTTCGGCAGCGGGTGGCGGTGTCTTTGACGGAGTCGGTTTTTTGGTCGCTTTTGCGGCGGCGTCTTTAGGAGTATTTTTCACCGATTCTTTGCTTGCCTTGTCGCTCTTCGCAGCAACGCTCGGTGCAGGCTTTGCGACAGCAGGCGCCTTTGAGCTAGGCGTCGCTTTCGCAGCCACTGAAGGGTTCCCCGCAGCCTCTTTTGACTCCGCTGGCTTCTTGGCATCAACTGGTTTCTTGGATTCGGCAGGTTTTGCCTTCTCTGCTACTGCCGGCTTCACTTTCGACTTCGACTTGGTAGCCGCAGCGGGTGAAGACGCATCCACCACGGGCTTTACCGTCTTGGTTGATTCTGCGGCCGGTTCGGTGCTGGTCTTGGATTTTGCCGTCGATTTTGAGGCGGGTTGCTTTCCAAGCTGGGTGGCCGCATCGACCTCAGCAATCGCCGTTTTCGCGGCGGCGGACTTTGCCTTACCGCCTGACTTTGATTCTGCCTTCGTCTCGGTTACCGATTCTGTCGCAGCAGCCGGAGCAGGTCGTTTGGCAGATTTGCGTCTCGATTCTGACTGTGGAGGCGACATTTCCGCATCCTTGTTAACCGACCAAACGATCTCCCAAACTTGCTTGGAAGTCGCATCGACGGATAACGCAACCGCAGCTTGGTGCAGCATCGAAGAAAACTCGATTGCCTTGCTTTTGGGAATCGCACGTTCCAAACCGGGGACCTTGCCCGTTCGTGCTTCGACTTCGTTAACAATCCCGGTTTTGAACATGATCCACATCCCGGAACTATTCACCGGAATCGCATGACCACCCAACCCATGCTGGATCAAATAAGACAATACGAATGGCGACACTCCGTTCATCGACTCGAACTTTGCAACCGCCTTGCCTAGGTTTTCTTTCTTCAGGTGCTCGATTTCAAAACTGTAGAAAGATTCGAACACGCTTTGTAAACAACGTTTCAATCGCAACGCGGTTGTCGATGGCGATGGGAAGTGCGACAGAACCTCCGCCAGTTCGGTAACCGAAGTGACACGAACTTCGTTCCAGTCAAAAAACTCCTGTTCGCATTTCGCGAACCCTTCGTCGGCAATATCGACAGGCGCATCTTCAAGCAGCGCGGCGTAAAGGACGTGCTCCATCAAGGGGCGTCCCGGAGCCGCAGGCGCTGGTTTATAGTGTTTTTTGAGGGAACTCTGCAGCTTGGTGATCAGGCCAGCTCGATTTTTTGCGGTCATCGCGTTGAGAACATCGGGGCGGTGGAGGAAGGATCGACTGCTTAACGTGTCGTCAAGATACGTTAAATGTCATAATTGGTTTATGCGACAGGCTGTCGGCGCGTCAGGTCGGAAAAGCGTCGGACTGATTGTCATTGTTTTGATCGTCAGTCGACTCGGTTTTCGTTTGCGCCGTGGTGCCGCCTTCTTTTTCTTCGCGAATCCGTTCCAGGATTTCTCCTACCGCCAAGACGTTTTTCACACCTTGGTCGAGAACGAATCGCAACTTGGGTATGTAACGCGTTTCGATGCGATCAGCGATTTTTGCTTGCAGAAACCCCGCGGAATTTTGCAATCCACGAAGGCTCAGGTTCTGTTGGGTCTCGTCACCCATGACACTGACCGAAACCTTGGCTTCGCGCATGTCTGCGGCTACCTCAACTCCCAAAACAGTCACATCCTTGACCCTTGGGTCACGAATGTCTGTCAGGATTGACATGGCAACAACTTCGCGAATCGCCTCTGCGGCTTTGAGCTGGCGGCGGCTGGACACAGTAATTCGATCGAGACCAAAAAAAGGAAGTAATGAGATTCGACAACCCGCCGCTCGTTTCCGAAACAGCGGATAAAATCGCTATAGGAGGGACAACTTTCCAGATCACATATCCAACGTTCGCGCAACCTCTTCGATTCGATACGCTTCCAAAACGTCGTCCTGCTTGATGTCGTTGAAACCAGAGAGCTTGATACCGCACTCCAAGCCTCGCGAGACTTCCTTGACGTCATCCTTGATTCGTCGCAGCGTATCGAGTGGATAATCGCCGATCGTCCGACCATCGCGGGCAACGCGAATACGGCAACCACGTTGAATTGTCCCTTGCAACACATAGCAACCGGCGATGACACCGACGCGGCTGATCTGGAACACCTGCTTGACGAGAGCGCGTCCGAGTTCGACCACGCGTTCTTCCGGACGCAGGCGCCCTTCGATCATTTGTTTAATTTCATCGGCCAGCTTATAGATGATGCTGTATCGGCGTATTTCGATGTTTCGATCTTCAGCCAAACTTCTTGCCGCATCATCGGGGATGACGTTAAAGGCTAAGACGACAGCCTCCGATGCAGATGCCAAGGTAATGTCGGCCAAAGTGACCCCGCCGACGCTTCGCTGCAGAACACGGATTTCGACTTCGGGATGATCGAACTTCGAAAGTTCCTTATCAATCGCTTCGAGCGAACCACGCGTATCGGCACGAACGATCAAGTTCAAACGAGCCCGATCTTGCCTCTGGCCCAATTGGCCATCCTGCAGTAATTCCTGGAACTTCTCAAACGAAACCTTCGTGCTTGTACCTGCCAAGGTCTGGGCGCGACTGCCTTCTTCTCGGTTGGTCGCAATCTCACGAGCTTGAACGATATCATCAAGCACATGGAAACGATCACCTGCACCGGGCGGTTGGTCCAAACCGAACACGTCAACGGGGCAACTGGGCAGCACCTCTTTCAGTTTTCGACCGGTCAGCGGATCGACCATTGCTCGAATGCGACCATAAGCCGAACCACAAACCACGACATCGCCAACCTTCAACGTACCGCCTTGGACAATCAGCTTTGCACTCACGCCACGATCGCCATCTTGACGCGACTCGAGGCAGACCCCCAGCGCAGGCCGATCCGGGTTGGCACGATACTCGTTCAACTCTGCAACGGTCAACAAGGTTTCCAGCAATTCGTCCAGCCCTTCGCCGGTCGTCGCGCTGGTCCGCACGACTTCGACATCACCACCCCATTCGCTGGGCGTCAGTTGGTGTTCGGTCAACTGGGTCAAAATACGGGTAATGTCGACACCTTCTAAGTCGATTTTGTTCAACGCCACGACGATTGGCACTTCGGCCGCCTTGGCGTGGCTGATCGCTTCTTCGGTTTGCGGCATGATGCCGTCGTCCGCAGCGATTACCAGAACAGCGATGTCCGTGACGTTCGCACCACGAGCCCGCATTTCCGTAAATGCAGCGTGCCCAGGGGTGTCAACGAAAGTGACTTTTCGCCCCTCGCGATCGACTTGATAAGCACGAATGTGTTGAGTAATGCCGCCGGCTTCGCCACCAGCAACATTCTTACCGATCAATCTGTCTAGCAGGCTGGTCTTGCCGTGGTCGACGTGCCCGAGGAACGTGACGATCGGCGGCCTAGCCACCATATCTTCCTCATCATCGACACTTTCTTCGATCTCAGAAATCAATTCGTCTTCCAAGGAACCCGCTTCTCGCAATTCCAAATCGAGTTCCAATTCGGATGCGATCAGCTCAGCGGTTTCTAAGTCGAGCTGGGCGTTAATATTGACCATCATTTGCATGTTCAGCAGAACGCGCAAAACCTGCGCCACCGGAATCCCGGCGGCTTCAGAAAACGACCGAACCGTGCAGGGCAATTCCAACTGTACGCGATCTTTTCTTGGCGCCGCAGTATTGGTGCCTTTGCGTTTGATGGTTCGTCGTCGACGAGAATCATCACGGCCAAAAGCCGGCTCAACCTCATTTCGCCGACCTGTTCGACGACCACCCTTGGCGCGATCGGCCCGTGCCGAAGCCATCCCTGCCAAACCGGTTTTGCGTCGCGGCTCATCTTCATCGGGAACCACAGCGGCCGTTGCGACCCCACCGCGTTTCCCCTTCGTCTTGTCGCCCGAAAAACCGCTCAATCCACCACTGCCAATCCGCTTTTTCTCGTCTTCAGCCTTGGCCAATTTTTCAAGCGGGGCACGGACACCTTGTTTGTGACCGGCGATCACATCTTTGCTCAATTTGATATCTGGCTTTTGGGCCGGCGCTTCCGTTGGAGCTTGTCGCTGCGGTGCGGCGGGTGCGTCGGGCAACGCAGCCAAGTTAACGACTGGGTCACGCCGTTTAGCTGGTTTACCAGGCGCCGATGAACCGGGGCCAGCGGCATCGCCTTCGCGTCGGCCAGGGCGACCGAGCACACGAATCTTTGAACCAGACGCTGGCATCATGTTCTCGCGCCGGATCGGCTCCATCGGCTGGTCACTGCCGGGTCGTCCACGCGAAGCCAACGCGCCAGGACGCACGGTCCCACCGGTCGACCTAGGCGGCTCAGGACGCACTTCGGGCGGCGGTTCAACTGCGACCGGAGGCGGTGGCGGCGGAACCTCGACGGGAGCAGGCTTCTTTCCAAAAGACGCCAATTCGGCCAGGTCTTTGACCCGTGGCTTGGGCTCTTCTTCGACCGGTTCTTGCGTCTTCGGCGATTCCGACTCGCCGCGAATTGCCGTTAAAGGATTTCGAATCGCCCGACGGGGCGACCCGGCTGGAGGCAATTCGCGAATCGGGGCCACAGGCGCAGCTTCGCGAACCGGCGCGATCGCTGGGGCCGGACGAACCGCAGGTGCGGCTGGACCTGACGACATGTTTCTCACATAGTCGGTCATCCGCTGGGCTTCTTCATCAGACAGGCTGGCCAAAGCGGAACCTTTACCGGTGATCCCAGCCTTTTTGCAGAGGTCGACCAAGTCTTTGCTGTCGACTTTTAAATCTTTTGCGAGCGAATAAATACGAACGGGCACGGATAAACGGTCCTATCAAAGTCTTCGTTTGAATCTGCACCCCGAGTTTTTCTGGGCAGGCTGCCCGACAACACCGGTGGGTCAGATTCGATGGATCAATTTCACATAAAAAAACACCCTCAACTGAACGCGATCGGAGCCGACACAAAGTGTTTCCGCCCCGAAGCGAACTCATGACCGACCTGTCTTTCGAACCGTTCAAAGCGATCGCTTCGAACCTTTCGCGGACCAATCAGCCCACCTATCCACTATGGCGACTTCGGCGATGAACCTGTCGCTTCGGCTCCGTCTTCTACCATCTCTTCGCCAACTGAACCAGCAGCTTCCGCCGAAGGTTGCTGGTCATTCACTTCATTGCTGCCTTGTGCCGATCCGCCAGCGGCCAAATCAAGCAACATCCCCTCAGCGTGAGGATCATCAACCACTGACTCGTCTGTGTCGACATCGGATTCATCCAAATCAACATCTTCTGCAACCACCTCAGCCTCAGCCTCAGCCTCCTGCTCGGCCTGCCGCTGGGCAGAACCACGACTGTTGCCTGGCTGGTCCTTACCGTCCCGCTCGCGCTCACGACGCACCCGGCGCTCTTCAGCAGCCGCCTCTTCCGCGTCCTGAGCTCGGATTTCAGCCTGTTCGACAATGTCATCAACCTGCTCAGCTGTCAAACCGCTCATTTCCATCAACACTTCAGGCTCTATAACCGAAAGGTCATCATACGACAGGTAGCCCTGCTCGACCAACCCTTGAGCCACTTCTTCGGTCACCAACGGAATCGAACTGAAACCGGTGATCGCGACGTCCATCTTCTCTTCCAGCTCTGGGCTGGTCATGATCTCAATGTCCCAGCCGCACAATTTACTCGCTAAGCGAACATTCTGGCCCCTGCGGCCGATCGCCAATGACAACTGATCTTCCTGAACCAGGACAATCGCTCGGCCGATCAGATCGCACAACAATACTTGCTCGACGGCTGCTGGCTGCAATGCATTGGGAATCAAGACCTGTGGATCTTCGCTGTACCGCACCACATCGATGTGCTCGCCGGCCAACTCTTCGCGAACAGCCTTGATCCGACTGCCTCGAAAACCGACACAAACCGCTATCGGATCGACCTGCGAATCAATACTGCTGACCGCAACCTTACTACGATACCCAGGCTCGCGACTGATCGCATCGATCGAAATCACTTCTTCCGACAACTCGGGAATTTCTTGCTCGAACAGCCGCTGAACAAACTGAGGGCGGGTCCGACTGAGCACCACTCGGATGCGATTTCCTGTCGCTCGCACTTCGTACACAACCGCCCGGACCCGCTCGTTGGCGTGCAGCGTTTCGCCAGGAATTTGCTCACTGCGAGGAAGAATCGCTTCAACATTCCCCAACTGCACCGTGGCAACGCCACCGTCGGCACGCCCGACAACACCGTTGACAATTTGGCCAATCAGCTCGCGATACTCCAACATCAGAGCATCGCGTTCCGCTTCCTTGACCTTTTGAATGATCACTTGCTTGGCAGTCTGAGCACCGATCCGACCGATCTGGTCGTCGCCCAACGCCACGCCACCAAGAAACGCCTTGATTTGGCCGTTTTTTCGATCCAGCGTCACCACTATATCGGATTCGTCGCCGTATTGGCGCTTGGCAGCAGTCTGCAACGCGGCCTCAATCGCGGAAAATACGATCTCTTGATCAATATTTTTTTCGCGGTGTAGCGAATCGACGTATCGAAGAATGTCTTGTGGATTCATGCCGGGGCGTTGTCGGTATCACGGAGGGGATTGACTGGATGGAGTCCCCCTACAAAAACGGCCCAAGGCATCTAACCCGGGCACGTCGGCGGATCAGTAACGAATCTCTGAAGTTAACGAAGCCCCGAGAAACTGTCAACCAATGCTTGGGGCGCCCGGGCAAAAAGCCGCCACTTTCAGTACGAAAAGATCGGATTTGCTGGGATGCGCAAAGGAGGCAATCCCGGCGCTATGCAGCTTGGTCGTTTTCATAAGCCAAAATCATGACCGCGGATGCCTGGCCCTGTGGGGTCACGTTCAAACTGACGAAGCTTTTTCCTGCCGGAGTCCCCAATTCGGTGACAACCGCAATCGGACAAGTCGGATCCGTCTGGTCACAATTTTTAGTCGGAAACAACTCTCCGCCTAAAGACTTGACGCTGGCGACAATTTCAACCATCCCACCGCCAGCGCCCAAGTTGCCAAAATGCCCCTTTGCTGTGGTCACCGGAATCCGAGGCTGCCATTGGCCGAACACTTCGGCAATCGCTTCTGCTTCACAGCGATCACTTTCGACACTGGCCAAGCCGTGGGCATTGATGTGGCCGATTTTTGACTTGTCTGCACCACGCGTTGCCATCCGCAGCGCATTGGCCATCGCGATTCGCAGGTGATTGGGACCAGCGGGCGGCCCAACGGTGCTACTGCCGCTGCCGACCACTTCTCCTACGACTTTCGCACCACGCTGCTTGGCGTGTTCCAGCGTTTCCAAAATCATCGCACCGGCCCCTTCACCTAGCACAGAACCCGATCGGGCTTTGTCAAACGGACGGCTTGCCGCAGCTATTTGATCCAACGTGGCTCCGCGATTTACCGTGGCCAAAGTCTCCTGCATCGACGCATGCAGCGACCGAAACGGCTGAATTCGCGATCCGGTCGATCCGACGATCAAGACGTCGGCATGACCGCGATGCAATGTCGAATATGCCTCCGACAAAACAGCCGCCGGCGATGCCTCTCGCATCGTGATCGAGTTGTTGGGGCCGCGAAAATCGTTGTAGATCGCGATGTGGCTGGCGGGCATGTTGGGCAGGTACTTTAAAAGCCACAGCGGATTGACTTTGGGTAACCCCTTGGCCGCCCAGTCCGCGAACTGAAACTCGCCCGACTCGTCACAGCAGTTTTGAATGCCGGGAGCAAACTCTTCCGGCAGCGTCATGATGTAATCACATCCATAAACGACGCCTGTTCGATCCGGATCGCGAGTTTCCGGGGTCAGTCCGGCATCCAAAATCGCGAGCTGGGCGGCCGCAACGCCCATTTCGATCTCGCGACACATTAGTTTCGAACCCTTGCGAATCGTTCGCTGCAACGCTTTGTCCAACGGCCCGTAATCTTCGATTTCACCCGTAAAGTCTCGGACCTCCGCACCATGATCGACGACCATGACACCCGTCGGAATCTGCGAAAACTTGTCGACTCCGCTGCGTTTGGTGCGCAAGCCCTCGATCAATTGGTCCAGGGTGCATCCCAACGGGCTGATGACGCCCATTCCGGTGATGACGATGCGTTGGCTGTCGGGAACATTCATCGGTGCAGTTTGCGAAGTTAAAACCGAGGGGAAAAACAAATAAAGTGTGAAACGAGCAGACCCAGCGGTTTAGCCGATCCGATTGCGGCGCCACTTGCGTTGGGCAAAGGATAAACCAGTCGAAAACCGATACGCTATCCCCCCGCCTCGGCTATCGCTTGCCGGGACCAAAGGCAATGCAGAAAAGCCGCCGATGCGCCTGGCCGAAATGCTGGCAATGCGACTAGTAACGCCCGCGGTTAGCTGCGCCAGTGCGATCGGAAACCTGCGGTGTCGATGGCAAGTTTTCGTTCACCTTGCCTCGGAACTCGATGAACATCAACGCGTCAGCACGTCCGGCCGTTGTTCCCGTCAACGCATTCATGTTCAAAAGCGGGATGGTTGTCGCCGATCTTTCGGGACTGGCAACAACACCACAGGAAAGCACGAGAACCATATCCGATGGCCACCGAAATCTTTCTTTCAGACGCCAACTCACCACTTGGGGTACATCGATTTTCGCCCGAAACATCTCACCACTGGGTAGCGGCAAATCGAGATCAACCGGGACCAGTTTGTCGACTTGGTCGATTTCAACCTGAATCAGACAATCAATCGCGCGACGATCTACGGATAGCAAGGGACTGATCTGCATCCGATAACCCTCTTGGACTTCGCCCGTCTGCGGTTCGTATGGCGGCCACCCCGATGGGGCCTGACGAACGTTCTGCACATAATTGCGTCCGCGCGTGCTAGCCAACTTTTCCATTTGGCCGTTATGCGTAATCAAGTCGACCGCCTGAACTTCACGAACATCCGATCGCTGGCGCAAAATCGCCATCACCATCGCGGCGTTTTCCTTCGTCAATAACCATGCCTGCAAGCCAGCGGAATTGACCGACACGTGCTGCATCAACATGTGTGTGCGAGTGCGCCAATTGGGACTGCCGACCGTCATCACCCGCAAGTGCATGAGCTGCGGATCTTTGTCCCCGGCTGTAAATCGCTCGACGATTCCAGACACCGCATCGTGGACTTCCGGGGTGTGATAGACCGACAAAGAATCACGACTGGCACTTATAAATCCAAATGGTTCAGTAAACCAAAGGTCGGTTCCCGTTTCACGGATAATCCAATCGACAACGGCCTGGTGTGGTCGATCGTGCTTGGTCAAATATCCCGTGTAGGGTCGCAAATCGTAAACTCGGTGAACTTGCCCGTTGCCTTGCGGCAATGCACCGCCCGCCCCCGACGAAGCACCGACCTGAGATTTCGCCGGCGAACCCGCGACCGGTGCAGGCTGCAGGCTCGGCGGCGTTTCCCCCGCAGGCATAGCCCCCGCGCCAGGCGGCAGCGGAAGCCCCTGTGCATGGGAATGGTGCGGGTGATGCAACGACACTGTGGCAAGCATGCCGAAAAACACGATCCCCTTGGCGACGTTGCGCGAAATCGCATTCCGTTTTGCCTTCGATCGCCAGCATCGTTTGATCAGCGATGGCAAGCCTTGCATAGTTCAATCCTTCTTCTCAACTCGTATGGTTACGAGGTGTTTTTCATGGCTCAGCGCGACAGGCTTAAAAAAAGTTCGCCTGCTAGGGGACGATAGATAACTCCGCTTCATGCCGACAAGGCCGATTCACACAGTCATCACCACGAAACAAAAAAACAATTCGCCCCACTTGCCCCGGCTCTACACTCACCCGTCAACCGCACAAGTGCCTTCGACGGTTGATCACTCTCAAAAGTTCAAATTGCGTGAGGCAGGTCAGTCTTCCCATCCCCCCGGAGTTAGTGTAATGAAAAAGTTTCTTATGATGATTGCCGCTATGATGTTTGTCGCTTCGCCAGCATTGGCAGAGGAGAAAGCCAAAGCCGGAAAGACGATCGTCGAGACCGCTGTTGGTGCAGGTAAGTTCAATACCCTGGTTGCTGCAGTCAAAGCCGCTGGCTTAGTCGATGCACTCAGCGGCGAAGGCCCGCTGACTGTTTTCGCCCCAACAGACGAAGCGTTCGCAAAGTTGCCAAAGGGAACTGTTGAATCGCTGCTGCTGCCAGAAAACAAGGACAAGCTGGTTGCAATCCTGACCTATCACGTCGTTTCAGGCAGCTATCCAGCAGCCAAGGTCGTCAAGGCCGACTCCCTGAAGACTCTGCAAGGCCAAGCCATTTCGATCAAGGTCTCTGACGACGGAGTCTCCGTCGACAAGGCCAAGGTTGTCGCAACGGACGTAATGTGCAGCAACGGTGTGATTCACATCATCGACTCGGTCATTCTTCCGAAGGAATAATCGATTCTTTGTGGATCGTTCGCTTAACCGGAAAGTGTCCTTTCGGTTGCATCCTCAATTCAAGGCTGGCCAGCGTCAAAAACGTTGGCCAGCTTTTTAGCTTTTAATACCGCCAGAGCACCGCAAAAAACATCTTTGACTGCGTCCTTTCATAGCAGCCAACTTCTCAAAAAACCTGACGATTCCAAAGCAGGTTCGTAGCAGAGAATCGGTACATTGAGCTTTATTTCTCGCCCAAGCTGGCGTGCATCCCCCGCCGCTGCTGACAAGTCGGGCAAAAAAATGTGCTGCGTTGTGCTTGCACGATCCTAACAATCAATCCGCCGCATCGCGAACAAACTTCGCCACCGCGATCGTAAACACGGTGCATATTTTGGTATCCACCGTTTTGATTCAGCGCGTTTCGATATGTGCCATCAGACAGCGTCGAACCTTCATGCAGGATCGCATCCTCCAGCACAACTGAAATCGCTTGGTGAATCCGTCCCCATTGTGGTCCACTGACTCGATCACAGCGAAGTCGCGGGTCAACACCCGCCACGTGCAGGATTTCTGCGGCATAAAGATTGCCAACACCCGCAATCAACTTCTGGTCAAGCAGGGCGACTTTGATAGCCCGGCGACTCGCACTCAACCGCTGGCGCAATTCTTCGCGACCGATCTCTAAAGCGTCGGATCCGATGCGACCGAGCCCAAGAACATCATCCGCTTCGCTTTTTGTCAAAAGCCGCACCGTTCCTAAACCACGACGGTCCCAAAACAACAATTCATCATGAGAGCCGCCGTCAAGCACCAGTCGCAACCTTAAATGCTGGTCCGTCGGCGGTTGGGCCACTAAGACCAAACCGGTCATCCGTGGCTCGATGACTATCACCTGGTCGTCATCAAAATAAATCAGCACGCGTTTACCCCGACGACCAATTCGCGAGATCCGGTGACCGACTATCCGTTTAGCAAAGAGTTCCAAATCGGGCGTAAACAGAATCGGCCGCCGATCGCATGGCGGTCTTTGCACGTCCACCACACGGCTGCCTACGGCACCCGCGATGCCTCGACACATCGTTTCGACTTCCGGCAATTCTGGCATCGGGATTCTAATTTAGCGATTCGATAAATGCGATCAAGTCTGCCAATTGCTGCGCCGTCAGGTTATCGACCAAGCCTTTGGGCATCATCGATTGCTCCTGCTTGCGACGTTCTTCTATCTCGTCTTGCAAGATCTCGATCGGTCGACCATCGGCCCCACGCAAGGTGATCGTTTCCGCGCTCTCAAGCACAACAAACCCGACTTGCACGGTACCATCGGTCGTCAATACAGCCCAACTGTCAAACCCTTGAGCAATCTTTGCCCCAGGTTCCAACACCGACTCCACCAGTTCTTTCCTGGAGTAACGTTTGCCAATGTCGACCAAGTGAGGCCCTTGGGGCGTTTGCCCATCGGCATAAGTATGGCATGCGATGCAAGATTGGGATGCGAACAATAACTTTCCGGCTTCCGCATTTCCCGGATGCTTGATCGCATCGATCGCCACGGTTTGCAAGTCTCGGTTTCCGATTTGATTAGGATTGTTGGGGTCTGCCTTGATGATCTCAATCGCTTTGTCGCTCACCTGAAGGGGTGACATTGCGGGCTGTTTGTCGCCTAGCTTGATCTGATACTTTTCGAATAGGTTGTCAAACCCAGCACGAGCCTCGCCACTGCTGCTCGCGTAAGCTTGGATAAGCACTCGGCTGATTCGCTCGGATTGCTCCCAAGGTTGACGATCGTAATAAGGGCCGCGAGTATCTGGTCGCGTTCCCCACCAATCTCCCTTGGTATAGTCGCCTTCACGATCATGCAACCGCGCTAAAACCTCAATCCATTGAATACGATCCTTTTGATCATAGGCTTTGGACAGTCTTTGCAAGACAGTATCAACCACATCTTTGGAATGCATTTGCCGCAGAGCCATCATTGCACCCGCTTTCAGCTCACCATCGATCGCGTCTGCGATATCCGGTACCGATTTCAATTGGATGATCGATTGAACGGCCAAAACCGAAAGGACTCGCAGCGGATCACCTTGATCGTGCTTGATCGCTTCGTTACGAATCGAACCGTCGGCGTATCGCACAACGGTCATTGGCAACAATTCGCGTGTCAGCCATTGGCGATCCGCCGACGACAGGTCCGCATGCTGTGCCAACCGTCCGGCACTGATGGTTGCTTGCAATTGCACTCGTTGGTTTGACGATTTCAAAGCAGCAACCAAGTGCTCTAAGCTGACTCCGCGCATCTCGTTCGCTCGGTCGGTAAGCGCTCGTATTGCAAACTCCTGTATCGGGCTTTCGGCCCGTGCGAGTTCTGCCAGCATCGGGTTGGCGTCCGCCCCTATCGATTGTTTGATTGTGAAAATCGAAGCGATTCGGCAATTGAGTTCAGCAGTGGTGTCGTGCGCCAAGGTAGTCAGCGGGTTGCGAACATCGTCTGCCGGCCTTCGCAGCAACTCTTGTTGCAAGTGAAACATCGACGCTGCGCCCGCGCCGCGCATTCTTTGAACCAGTTCCTCTGCCGAAAGGTCGGCAAGATCGGGTAAAGGTTTGATGACGAAATCAGCAGGCTGGATCATCGCAACGAAACCGACATCAGGTCCCGTGTAGCTGAAGTTTCCATTTTTCCAACTGCTGACAAACATTCTTCCACTTGCATCGACGTCGATATCTGTGGGACGCGGTAGAGAAAGGAAATCGTCTTGGTCTGCAGAGAACGTGGGGCCCAGCATTGACGGACGGTGGCGATAGACTTTGCTGGTTCCCCAATCGCAGGTCAAAACGGCTGATTCAAAACCGACGGGCCATCGAGGGTCAAAATGATACATCGCACCACATCCCGACCCGCCACCGTAATCCGCCATAGGGGGAAGCGTTTCACTGGCAAAGTTCATATACCGAGATGGATATCCATAGTCGCCTCCCTGGTGCAAATGGCTGAAGCGAACGTTCCAGCCTCCACCGTCGTTGGTGTTGTCGCGCGTAAACATGTTCAATTGGGGGTCGATGCAAACGTCAAGGATATTTCGCAAACCCCAACTGTAGATCTCCATATCGGTACCATCTGGGCGAACTCGCACCACACCGCCGCCACGCTTGCTTAGAACCCGTCCGTCAGCCCCGCGAGCATTGTTGAATCCGAAATCGCCAACGGCAATGTAGATCCAACCATCGATCCCCATTCGTATCCCGTTGGTCGTATGGTCTGCCCCGCGCTGGCTAACTTGGTCGGTGCTGATACCAGTGATCAAAGTCTGCTGCTCGTCGCTGATTCCATCTTTGTCGTGGTCGATGAATAATGACAAACTGGGAGGGTGCAGGACCCACAATCGGTTATTGTCGAATACCATTCCACGCGGATGATCGACCATCGCAAACGTGTTGACGCGATCCGCTGTGCCATCTCCGTCGCTGTCGATGCAACGAACAATACGACCGCCACCGGGCTCTTTGCCAAGTGACCCCTGCTGGTCGACACCGACAAACACTTCGCCAGATGGAGCGGTGGTAATGCAGACGGGATAATTCACTTCAGGCGGGCCAGCAAAAATGCTGACCTGAAACCCATCAGGTGCTTTTACATCGGCAACCGATGTGGCTGATCGCCCACCTGCGTTGGTCAGCTCGGGCAACTCAGTCTCCGACGCCTCGATTTCCCAAAGGCTGCCCCATCCGCCCGCACTCGACCCCAAATAAGTAATCCGTAGGTAGCGAACCGATTTCAAATCGACTTGATGTTTGACGACTTGTCCGGGCTTGTCGTTGGCCGAAGCATCGACACAAACGGCCCACGTTTGCTTATCCTCGGAAGCTTCGATTTTATAACGGTAGGCATTATTAGCCGATTCCCAGTGTACCCGCAGCCATCCGATGTTTTGCGGCGTCTGCAAATCGATCAACAAAGATTCTGGCGATTGAGGGCCATTGGCACACCATCGTGTTTGCAAGTCCCCGTCCGTCGCGTGCTTGGCAATGTTTCCTCGGCCAGTTTCCTCGCTGGTCGCTTCCACCGGTTTGCCCAACGCTAAGTTGCCTTCGCGACAACATTGCCCCACGTTCTTATTGCTTCCGGTCGCACCGCGAGCGATCAGTTCCATAAGCTCCTTGTCAGCAGTTTCCGTGTTCTGGCGAATTTCCGGTGCCGCTTCGCCATGTACCGCCCACAGCAACCCACGAGTCAACATGTCCAGATACTTCGCATCGGCCATCGTCTGGTTGTAATGACCGATCGTTGTGGCAAACACTCGAGTGCCTCGATAATCATTGGTCCAAATGCAAGTTTGTGGTTCACCGTCAGGGCGTCGATTTGCGGTGCCCAGCGGAGTTGCGGTGGGGAACAATCGGGGCGTGAAATACAGCTCACCCGCCGGCACTGTCCAGCTATCACCAAAACCTTTCATGATCGGATGGTGAGGCGCTTTGTTATCAACTGTGAATGCATAGTGGGGACCGTGCCCTGGCGATTGCAATCCACAAAACTCAAACCAAGCGTCAGTACCGATTCGATAGCTGTGCATGGAACAGTGAATTAATACTGCTGGCTTGCCTTCTTTATGTGGCTTTAAAATCCGCTCGCACCATGCCGGATCCTTATCGTCGGCAAAACATTCGTTATGGACGACCACATCAAACCCATCAGCCCAATTTGGGTCGCGGTACAACGGTATTTCGGCGGCTGTTCCTGCGCCGCCTTGATGCACGACCGTCCAGATCACGTCCGCCCGAGCGGAAACACCTCGCGGAATGATAAGTTTTTGCAGGTCGTAGTCATGACAACAGCCGCCGGTTACCAGCAATGCGCGAATCGGTTTGTCCGATACCACCTTTGTCTTGGCGGTGGCCGATTGAGCATTTACCACAGGACAGGTGATGGATGCAAAAATGAGAGCGAGAAGAATCGGTGCTGAACGCATGACGCAAACTTTGAACAGAACAGGAAGCTTTAAAACTGAATCGACTATTGTCACTTGCGACTCGTGTTTCGCAAGTCATCGAAGCAACATCTGCGGATGAGAAAGGGGGCTTATCGCTGCCAAGCTTGCCAAGCTCGGCCCGGTCGGTCAACGCGAAAGGCGACCAGCCGCGTCGATTCGACTTCGGTTACGTAAACGGTTCTGCCGTCGGGACCTCCGAAACAAAGGTTGCTCGGCCGCATCCCCAATACATCGACTTCCTGCAAGATCTCGCCACTGGGTGACATCTTTACAACCGTCCCTTTTCCGTAACGAGTGATATAAAGATTTCCATCGACATCAGCGCGCATCCCATCAAACCCATGGTCATCAAACTTTCGCACCAGTCGCTTATTCACCAACGTCTTGTCGTCGGCAATGGTAAACGCCCAAACATTCAATTGTTTGCTTTCATTCACATACAAAGTCTTATTGTCGGGGCTGACCTCGATGCCATTGGTGGTTCCCATCTCCTTTGCTACCAAGGTCGTTGAACCATCTTGGTCGATTCGCCAAATCTGGCCAGTTGACCCGGCCCAATTAGGATCACTGGCAAACAACGTCCCGTCGTCAGTGATCGCGAGGTCGTTGGGTTGGTTCATTGAAGGATTTTGGGCAAGAACGCGAATCGCTTTGGTTTCTGGATTCACCTTCAGGATTTGGTGTTTTACGTAGTCGGCAATATAGAAATGTCCGGTTTGATCAAAACGAATCCCGTTGCCAACACTGCCCTCGGGTAATTCGATAAAGATGTCGGCTTTTCCATCGGGTGAGACCTTGCCAATGGTCCCCTGTTTCTGAAAGTTAACGGCAAAGACATTGCCATCGCGGTCGCACGCAGGCCCTTCGATCCCCTCGGTAAACTGACCCGACTGGGTAAACGCAGATGCCTTCCACAAGGCTTTAGCATCCTCGTTTGCTATCGCTGGGCCAGCAAAAATGACCGCGGCAAAAATGAGAATGGTCAGCGGTCGACAGAAAAACAGATTGAACAGCATGGTAGGGATTCTCGGCGGGTGGGTGCGCGAAGCAAGTTTTAACGGTGATTATATACCGTTGGCGGCATGATGCTGCGTAAGTCGACTGCGATTGTTCGCCACGGCCGTTTTGCCCGCTGGAGGCATGCGGTTCAAACGGGTAAGATCCGTGACGACAAATTCACCGGCCATTTTGCAAAACAAAGAGCCTTCGCAATGACAAATGACGAACAGGTTTTGCTAACGTGTTCTCGATTCAGCGTTCACGCATTGGAAATCAGTGACCGTGAAGGCCATGTGCGGACTAAAGAAGTCATTCGCCACCCTGGTGCCGTCGTGCTGTTGCCAGTTCTCGCCGACGGACGCGTGGTCATGATCGAGAACCATCGGCACTCGATCGGACAAACGTTGCTCGAACTACCCGCAGGAACCATCGAAAGTGGCGAACCGCCAGAATTGACCGCAGGGCGTGAATTGATTGAAGAAACCGGTTATCGCGCTGGCAGGTTTGAAAAGTTGCACGAGTTCTATTCGTGCCCTGGAATCTGCGACGAACTGATGCACCTTTACTTGGCAACGGATTTAACCGCCGGCCAGCCCGATCGCGAGGCGACGGAGCAAATCGAGAATCGAATCGTGTCGCGAGAAGAGATTAATCAAATGATTTCGCGTGGCGAAATTCGCGACGCAAAGACATTGGTCGGTCTGTATGCGTTCTTGGCAAGACCGCACCAATGAAAAAGGCGGTTTTTCGGATGCGTTGTCAATACCTGACTTGAAGTTGAAACCGCAATAGATCGCCACGAAACTGCTCGTACGACAGCGTGTTGTTCGATGAAAGGGCCCGCGTATTGGTGCGATCTGTGATCGTGTACATACTTACAAACTCAACGGCGTCAGTAATCTGCCACTCACAGCCGAGTTCCCATTCATCGATCAATACTTCGGGCGCGTTTCGTTCCGACTTGTAGCCACCGTCGTAATAAGACCAGCGAACAAACGGCAACCATTCGCCAGCTCGCTCAGTCTCATGACGATACATAACCATCGCATAACCGCCGTAAAGCGACCGATCGATGACTGCGGTTTGAGCGTCGTTTAATTCGGGGCCTCGTCCGACAGTCCACTCCGATTGAAAACCCAGCGGTTGCGGATAGTAGACAAAGGAAAATGCCAGTCGCTCGTCCAGCACCCCTTCACGGTCCACAGTCGGTGCCACCGCAGGTCCGGCGCCCAATGGACTGATCGCCGAAGTCAACACCACATACTCGCCGGTGTATCCCTGCACACCGACCTCCATCATTTGGCCATTTTCAAATGTATAAGGAATTGTCAACCGCGTTATAAAGTGCAAGTTGTCGTTCTGCTCGCGAAATGAGCCGCCCTGGCCATTGTAAAACCCAAGGCCAAATACACCGTAATTGCCAGAACCTTTCAGGCCTTCGTCCATCACTTTTTCAAAGAAATCTTGAGCTGGCTCAGGGGTCCAATAATAAAACACGCCCAAGTCTCGCTCGTTCCGTGCGGCAGAATTGAGCGCATCGTTTCGGTCGAGAGGCAGTCGATTTCGGCTCGACTGCATGTTCTCCCAGCCGTACGGAATCTTGGATTGCCCGGCGCGGATGCGATGCACGCGGGCAGCGTCTAGATAGATGTCTGCATACCAGTCTCGCAACTGGACGTAGTGATTCGAGTCGGCACTGCCAGGAACGGAGGCGGCAAAATCAGGCTGAAGATAGATGGATACGTGATCGTTGACATCACCTGACAAGACCATACGGGCTCGTCGGAGCAGAAAGCTTTGATTGTCGCCGATCGAACTGTCGCCGTTATGCTGCGCCGGCGCGGGCCCTCGATCGTCGATCGTTTCGTTGATTCGCAACTGAGTGTACCCATTGATCGTGTACTTCTCGAACCAGCTTTTCTTTTTCGGCTTTTTGTCGTCGGCTGTTTTTTTCTCTGCCGCCAATTCTTTTTCGACCTGTTCTTCAAGCTTATCCAGTCTCTGCAGCAACGAGCCAAAATCATCTTCGCCAACAAGCGGCGTTTCAGTGTCCGCTTGCGCATCGATCGCACCCTGCAAAGCGGGGATCGGGGGTGCTAATTCGACCTGTTGTGCACGAGCGTGCGAATTAAGATGGCAACTCACAGCCACTGTGGCGACAACAACGATCGCTAAACCAACGTGATCACCAAGAATAGCTTTACGCATCGACCAAACTTCCGCCAAATCAAGCTTGTGTGTTTCCGATTCAATGAATCGTCCTTGCTTCAGCGGTTGCGGTTCGAAAAGCCGAAGACCACTTGCTGAACAAGTGGCTATAGCCAATTGGGGTATTTTCGGCCAAGAGCAGTTTTCGCAAAATGAGTTGGTCATGCCGAACCGAGGGCGTTTTGGGGAGCACGCCATCTTATTGCGTGTCGGAAACCACTCCGTCAATTGCCGTCAAAATAGCCTCCACGCTCTCCTGGGTTGCACCATGGCCCATCAGTCCGATGCGCCAGCACTTACCGGCAAGTTTACCCAGCCCGCCGCCGATCTCCAGGTTGAACTCGCTCAGCAGTTGACGCCTGGCTGCCGCTTCGTCGGCAACTTTTGAAGGGATGTTGACCAGGTTCAGCATCGGCAGTGAATGCTCGGGATCCGAAGCATAGGTAAAACCACGCTCCAATAGCCCCTGCTTGAGCAACTGGTGAACTCGCTGGTGTCGGGCGAAACGGTTTTCCAATCCCTCTTGAAGCGTCAAACGGAGTGCCTCGTGCAAGGCAAAGTTCATGTTGACTGGCGCGGTGTGGTGGTAGGCGCGACTGCCTGACCAGTAGTTGCCGACCAGCGTCAAATCGAGGTACCACGAATTGACCGCCGTTTTTCGATGATTCACCTTGTGCATTGCCCGGTCGGACAATGTCACGGGCGACAAACCCGGCGGGCAGGAAAGGCATTTTTGTGTGCCAGAATAGGCCGCGTCGATGCCCCACTGGTCGATCAATACCGGCACACCGGACAAAGACGTCACGCAGTCCATCACCAGCATCCCGCCGTAGGCATGCACAGCATTGGCTAGCCGATCAAACGGTTGGTGCGCCCCGGTCGATGTTTCGGCATGAACAAAGGCGACAACGGTTGGTTCAAGTTCCTCGATTTTCTCAAGGATCGCATCTTGGTCGAACACCTGCCCCCACTGGGCTTCCATCGTGTGAACGGTCGCCCCGGCTCGTTTGGCTTTCTCGGCTAGGCGACCGCCAAAAACACCGTTTACGCCGACCAAGCAACTGTCACCCGGCTCGATCAAATTGTCCATCAACATTTCCGCACCGGCCGAACCGGTGCCGCTGCAGGCGAGGGTCATCGCATTTTCTGTCTGAAACACCTGCTGTAACATTTCCCGCACTTCATTCATGACCCGCATGAATTCAGGGTCCATGTGGCCGATGCAAGGCAATGCCATCGCCTGCAGAACAGACGGTGCAACGGGCGACGGTCCGGGACCGTGAAGACGACGTACGGGCAGGCTAAGCATCGTTGGAAAACTCCTGCGGAGGCAATCGGAAACAAAAATGGCAACATGACAACCGCTAAAACATAGGCGATCGAGCTAAAATAAACGATCCGGTTGAGGGCGTCTTTCCACAACGGAACAAAGATTTCCGGCAACGGTTGCCTTCGTTCAATAATTTGCCGACTATACAAATCCAAGACGCTGTAAACACTCTTCCTTGGCCCTACTTCATGAGTTGCCGGCAATGCCGATTTTGATTCGAAACGGTACGATCGTTACCGCATGTGACACTTATGTGGCTGATGTCCTTTGCGAGGGCGAAGTGATCGTCGCGATCGGGCGTCAGTTACCGGCCAGCGATCACACACAGGTGATCGATGCGACGGGGAAGTATGTCTTTCCGGGATTTATCGACCCGCACGTACATATCTACCTTCCTTTCATGGGGACTTTTGCCAAAGACACCTATGAAACGGCCAGCCGCGCCGCATTGCTCGGTGGCACAACAACCATCATTGAAATGTGTTGCCCCAGTCGCAACGAAGACCCTTTGATGGCGTTGGATCTTTGGATGTCGCAGGCGGCAGGGATTTCAGCGTGTGACTATACGTTTCATATGGCTGTTTCGCGATTCGACGATACGACAGAATCTGCCCTTCGCCAGATCGTCGACCGTGGCATCGCGAGCTTTAAGGTTTTCCTAGCGTACAAAGATTTTTTTGGTGTCAATGATTCGGAACTCTTTAAGACGCTGCAGTTGGCAAAAGAACTGGGCGTGATTGTCACGGCGCATTGTGAAAACGAGACGTTGGTGGCGGAGTTGCAAGCAAAACTGCTTGCAGAAGGAAAGACAGAGCCTCGGTGGCATGAGCCATCGCGTCCGATCCAGGTTGAAACCTCTGGTGTGAAACACTTGATGACATTTGCCGAATTGACCGGCGCGCATGTTTATGTGGTTCACACGAGCTGCCATCAAGCGGTGGAAGCAGCGGCGTTGGCGCGGCGGCGTGGCGTGGATGTGTGGGTGGAAACCGTTATTCCGTACCTCGTGCTGGATGATACCTATGCCCAGAGACTTGATTTTGAGGGTGCAAAGTTTGTCATGTCGCCTCCGATTCGAAATCGCGTCCATCAGGAACACTTATGGAATGCGATTCAAACCGACGAGATCCATACGGTCGCGACCGACCACGCCCCGTTTGACTTTCATGGCCAAAAAGAGATGGGTCTTAACGATTTTACGAAAATCCCTAACGGCATTCCGACCATCCAGCATCGTGTCGACCTGCTTTACAGTTACGGCGTAAGGATCGGTCGAATCGATCTGTGCAAAATGGTCGATTGTGCCAGTACCCAAGCCGCCAAATTATTTGGATTGTTTCCACGAAAAGGAACAATCGCCGTCGGTAGCGACGCCGATATTGTGATTTACGATCCGAATTACCCTCACCACATTTCCGCTGCGACCCATGCGATGGCGACTGATTACAGCGCCTTCGAAGGCTGGCCGCTGGAAGGCCGCAGCGATACCGTGCTGGTTCGTGGAAAAGTTCAGGTCCAAGATGGCCAATTCGTCGGCACATTGGGGCATGGCCAGTTTTTACGACGCCAACCGACGCACTTTTAGAGCCTTCAACGGATAGCCTTTTTGACTGCGAGAGCCCACCAACCGGTTTATGCTGGCTGAACCGCTTGAGCCAATATCGATTGGTTCACGCCTACAGTCGTGCCATCGATGGTGGCCATGTAGCGGCAAGGTGGCAGCCCGATCACCGATATCGGTTGGTCCAACGCCTGAGAAGCTAATTCACGAAACTCGGTGCGTGTGAGGGCTGCCCGGACGCTTAACATCGCGTCTTGGTGAACCACCGGCGATCTTGTCACGGCGTGCGCCGCTAGCCAAACCGCTGCCAAATTGATTCGTGATCTTTCCAGATCGCAAACCAGCACCGCATGATCGGCCGCGGATCGCATTGCCTGCAACAATCGCGTGATCGCGTTGCGTTCAAGGTGATGAATGAATAGGTTGCAAGTAACAATGTCGAACCCTGACGGCAAACGAGACTGCAGGCAGTCGCGACACTCGAAACGGATTTGCACTCCCGCGTCTGCGGCACGTTGACGGGCAAAATCGAGCGCTACATCGCTGATATCAATCGCCGTGATTTCGATGTTCAGTCCGTCAGCCCGCGCTCGTCGGGCCCAATCAATCGGCAGATCACCCGATCCGGTCGCGACATCGAGTACTCGCAGCGGACGCTGGGTCGCTTGGGCATACCGACGCAAGCGACGGTAAATCGGCCGTGAAACCGACGTCAAGCGATTGATACGCGAAAGCCCAATCAGCGCCTCGATATGATCCTGGGCTGGCAACGTCGGATCGTCCATCCGTTCGGGTTGCAAATCGCGTTGGAACATCATCCAGTGGCCATCTGAGAACTCGCGACGAGAAATTGCCGCTTCAATTACCGTCCATGTTTCAATTCGATCCCAGTTCGATCGGAACTGTCGAACTATCATTACACGCTGATCTGCAGGCTTACGCAAGCGAGCCAGCGGCCTGTTGTGCCCCGGGCAATCGCCCCACTGCGGCATCGCAGGACGTGATTTGCTGTTGATCGTGCCGCTGTGGCGCAGCGGCGAGAAAAACTTTTTGTCACTCTTTGAATCGAACATTTTGTACCGCGCCGATGCGGTCCCTGTCTGAAAACCGTTTCTAACCCTACACTTGTGACGTTTGAAGTCTCGGCTCGTTTGCCGCATCCCTGTTTGTCATCACCCGCCAGTCGGTCCCATGCCAGTTCCCCAAGTCGCAATCGTCGGTCGCCCCAACGTCGGAAAAAGCAGTCTGTTTAACTGGCTAGCGCGTCGTCGCTTGGCCGTTGTCGACGATGTTGAGGGCGTCACACGCGATCGGCAAACCACCCTCGTCGAACACAACGAACGATTCTTCGAATTGATCGATACCGGCGGCATGGGTGTCGAAGATGTCGATAATTTGACCGAAGATGTCCGCAATCAGATCGAAGCGGCACTCGATTCGGCTGACGTTATCCTGCTGGTCGTCGATATCCGTGCCGGTCTGATGCCGCTGGATACCATGGTGGCTGAACGCCTGCGAACGATCCAACGTCCTGTCATTTTGGTCGTCAACAAAGCGGACCACCCCAACCTCGACAACTCTGCGACCGACTTTCATCGTCTCGGTCGTGGACTGCCGATTTTGGTCAGTACTCGCGAAAGCCGCAACCGTGAAGATCTGCTGGAATTGATTGTCGATCGATTGCCCGCACGTCACGAAGATGAGCATGTCGTGACGGCGCAGATGAAAGTTGCCATCGTAGGGCGTCGAAACGTCGGCAAAAGCACCTTCGTGAACACGCTAGCCCAAGCCGAACGGATGATCGTCAGCGAAGTACCGGGAACGACTCGCGACAGTGTCGACGTGCGATTTGAGCTGGACGGCCAAACCTTTATCGCGATCGATACACCCGGACTGCGAAAACGAACGAGCCAAAAAACTGACATCGAATATTACGGGATGCACCGCGCCCAACGCAGCATCCGCCGCGCCGATGTCGTGTTGATGTTCTTTGATGCCGCGGAAACGATCAGCCGCGTTGACAAACAATTGATGAGTTATGTGATCGAAAATCACAAACCGTGCATCTTTGTAATCAATAAGTGGGACCTGTTGATGGGGACCGTCCCCACAGAACGTTGGGTCAAGTACCTTCGCAATGAGTTTCCGACGCTCGCGTACGCACCGATCGCTTTCATAACGGGTCAAACGGGCAAGAACGTTAAAACGTTGCTCAACCACAGCACCATGTTGTTCAAACAAACGAATGAACGCGTTTCCACGGGTGTGCTCAATCGCTTGATCGATGCTGCGACGAAGGCTCATAATCCGCCGTCGCATCAGAACCGTCGACCAAAGATTTACTACGCCACACAGGTCGCCACCCAGCCGCCGACGATCGTGCTGATGTGCAACGAACCGAAAGCATTCGGAGCCGATTACCGACGATACCTGCTAGGCGTATTGCGAGACCACCTGCCGTTTTCGGAAGTTCCGATCAAGCTTCACTTGCATCGACGCAGTCAGACAAGCTCGCCCGATGGCGATTCCGAAGATTAAACGATCCCATTTCATTGGCTTTTGCCCCACCGGCTCACAAGTTGCGAGCCGGGGAGCATCGTTTCGTCGATCAAACGGCGTCGATCGGCGTGTCTGCATAAACCCAATCGGCGCCTTCTAAGAAACTGGCCAGCGACTTAGACCGATACGGCTGTTGCAGCTTACGCACTGCTTTGCTTTCGATTTGTCGGACTCGTTCACGTGTGACCTGGAAGATTTTGCCGACTTCTTCCAGCGTATAGGTGTAACCGTCAGCCAGGCCGTATCGCAAACGCAAGATTTCGCGTTCACGATAGTTCAACGTTTCCATCGCGCTGTCGATCTGTTTTTTCAGCGCCTCACGGTTCGAATCCATCAACGGATCGACGTTGCGGTGGTCTTCCAAGAACTCGCCAAAGACGCTCTCGTCGCTGTCGCCAAGGGGTTGATCGAGTGACAAAGGTTGCCGGCTCATCTTGATCACCACTCGCGTTTCCTCGACCGACAATCCGGCCTTTGCTGCGATCTCTTCGGCCGACGGTTCGCGACCAAAAACCTGAACCAAGTCGCGGACAATTTGGCGAACTCGGTTCATCGTTTCGATCATATGAACGGGCACTCGGATCGTGCGGCTTTGATCGGCGATTGCACGGGTGATCGCTTGGCGAATCCACCATGTTGCGTAGGTGCTGAACTTATACCCTCGGGCGTGTTCAAACTTATCGACCGCGCGCATCAACCCGGTGTTGCCTTCTTGGATCAAATCGAGGAACGAAAGCCCACGATTGCGATACTTTTTGGCGATCGACACGACCAAGCGAAGGTTCCCGGCGGACAGCACTCGCTTGGCGGCGTCGTAATCTTCACGCAAGAGATCGGTTTGGTTGACCCGGCGATCGAGCGTCGCGGGGGTTTCGAGCGTCAATCGCATCAAGTGATGCAGTTCGCTTTGCAAGGCCTCGCGGCTTGGCATGCCGGGCAACGTGACCGATTTTTTGTCGGCTAAAACTCGGCGAATATCGGCCATGCGATCACTCGCTTGACGCAAACGCTCGAACAGCGGCTGCAGTTTGCCGGTTCGCAGGTTCATCTCTTCAACTAAACGCAGCGCCTTGTTGCGGCGGATCACCAGATTGCGCCACGCGGCGCGGCGACGACGCATCGGCGTACTGCGGTTAATCGCGATCAAATAGTCTTCTTTGTTTTGAAGCAACAGTGCCTTCAACGTGTGGCAATTTGGAACGATCCGCAGCATGATCGCCTTCTTTTCAGCGGCGTTGGTCACACTGACCTCGATCGTTCGGTCCAGACGCAATTTCTTGTCGCGAACCTGTTCCAGCAATCGCAGCGCCCCTCGCAGCATGAAATCGGTGGCAATCATGCGGTGGCGATATCGATCACGGGTGCGTTCGATTTGACGAGCGGCGGAAAGTTCTTGATCGCGAGAGAGCAATGGAATTTGGCCCATCTGCATCAAGTACATCCGGATCGGATCCTCGGTCAAATCCGATTCCAGCGGGTCTCGCAGCAATTCGCGGCGGTCCAGCAGGTCGCAATCGCCTTCGGGGTCAAGTTGTTCGTCGTCTAGAAAGTCATCCACTTCGGCTTGGCCCATCACTCGGCCACGGCGGTGAACCGATTCCTCGGCGTCAAAAGCGTCATCTCGTAGACTGCGGCGGTTCATTTTTTTCGGCATGAAGAGATCCTCGTCATCTCGGGGGCCACTAAGCTCGGATGGGGCGAAACACCATGCAGGCAGGGTGCCGATCGACCTCAATAAGAGCAAAACACTCATGGCAAACCGTTGTGGGGAATAGACTTAGAAAAGCGGCCGTGTGGCGACAGGCGGTTTGGCACGATGTTTCAACGTTGCAAAATGGCAACAGAGATGTGGATCGCGGGCAACGCCGGTGGCGGACAAGCGTTGTCGGTATTGCATTACGACAACCGACCAAAGGTAGGTCGCGAAATGATGATGGGCAGGAAACAAAAAAATCGTTTCTAGTCCTTTGGGATACCAGGTCACCCAGCGGCATGAAAACCGCTAAGATGTTGCAAGGTTTGGCGGCTGAGTCGGGCGGAGCCAGCGGAGGCGAGTCGCTGATCGGGCGAATCACCCTGGCGACGCTGCAGTCGCCATGAGTCAGCGTTTCTCCGTAGTACCGGTTCGGCTGGAAATTTCATTACGCAAACAGGCGTTAGGTTGATGGTCGGCAATGGATGAGGTCTTAGACAGCGGTTTGCTCGGCACGATCGCATCCATGCCGATACCCGCCGACTTGCTTAAGAAGCTGCAAACGCGGCTTCGGTTCCTTTTGCCGCAAACTTCGGCGCCGGCAGAAGTGACATTGCGGCTGCAGCGGTTTATCGCCGCCACTCGCAGCCCCACGTCGCTATTGGCCTTCTTTGACCGCGACGAATCGTCTTTGGAAACACTTTTGCGGCTGCTGGGTGCCGGCCAGCGGTTGGCAGACCACTTGATCGCCGATCCCGAGTCGTTCGATTTGGTGCGTGCCAGCGGCGGTGGCGACGTTCGACGCGATATCCTGATCGATGAAATCGTTTCCGAACTCGACGCCCTGATCGCCTGTGGCGGCGATTACCAATCCGCTGCGACGCTGTTGCGTTCCGTCGCCGGGCGAGAACGCCTACGGATTGCCTATGCCGAGTTTGTCGCCGGTGCGTCGACGGAGCGAGTTTCGGCCCAGTTGACCGTTTTGGCCGAAGCGATCATCGAAGCGTCCTTGCATTTCGCGAGCACCATGATGAAGCGTCAGTTCGGCTGGCCGCGAACTCCCGCAGGCGATCCGGGACGCCTGAGCGTGATCGGAATCGGTCCTCTGGGGGCACGCCAACTGAGCTACTTCTCACCGCTGCAATGGATGTTCTTGTGCGATTTATGTGGGCCCACCGACGGTAACGAAAACCTTCCCGGAGACGAGTTTTTTCGTCGCCTCTGCCTGCGAATCATGGAATTGGTTCGTGGTTTGGTCGATGTCACACCGGCAGAAAACCAGACCGACAACCGCGCAGAACCACTTTTCACAGTTGCGATCGACAAACGCCCGCTGGGTGCCGATGGACCGATCGTCACAACGGTCACCGAAGCGCATCGCCATTATCAATTGGCCGGACGAACTTGGGAACGATTGGCCCTGGTGAAAAGCCGCGTCGTTGCCGGTGACGATAGCCTGGGGGAACGCTTCATCGAATTGATCGAGCCTTGGGTTTATCGCCGATACTTACAACCTGCGGACCTCGAAGGTTTACAGACGCTGATGCGAAAGTTCTCGCGTCGGCTGGCCGAATCCAAACCGGCCGCAGTAGATAGCAGGGATGATGCTCGCGGGGATGGCAAATCGAAAGCCAGTCCGCTGGCAACGGCGGATCTGATTCGATCGCGTGATGGCGGACTGGACGATATCGAATCGGTGATCGGGCTGTTGCAGTTGATCAACGGGCCAGATTTGCCCCAATTGCGAGGGGTCGATACCGGCCAAGCGATTCAGCAATTGCTGGCTGCAAACTGTTTGACGGTCCAAGAAGCGGCGCGGTTGAACGATCATCACCAATTGTTGCGGCGTTGCGAAAACTGTTTACAAGTCGATCAATCCGTTGGTGACTCGTCCGCCGATACAACTTCCAGCGGCGTGTTGCCTGGGCCCGCAAAATTGGCCGCTGCGGCTTGGAATCTTGGCTACCGCGACGCCGCCGGAAGGGGCACGCCCGACGACCTGATGCACGCGATCGATGTGGCCTGTCAATTGAACTGCCAAACGATCAGTCGACTGTTGGCCGATGCCGAAATCAATCATCAAGAGCTTGCCCCCGAAGCCGAATTAGTGCTTGACCCAAATCCCGATGATGCTTTCGTAACGGCGGTCTTCGCCCAGCACGGTCTGGCCGATTCGGTCCAGGCGATGAGCGATTTGCAGCGTTTAGCGAACGAACCGGTGCCGTTTCTATCCAGTCGCAGGTGTCGCCATTTCCTGGCCGCGATCGCGCCACAGTTGCTCGATGAAGCGTCCCAAACGCCCGACCCGCATCACACCTTAAGGACTTTGGCCGAGGTCAGCGATTCCCTCGGTGGCAAGGCCGTTTTGTGGGAACTGTTCGACGCTTCACCGGCAGCGATGAACCTGGTCGTTAGGCTGTGCGCGTGCAGTCCCTACCTGACCGGCATCTTGACTCACAATCCCGGCATGATCGATGAACTGGTCGATTCCCTCGTCCTCGATCGGTTGCCGTCGGATTCCTGGTTAGAAGGATCGTCGATCGAACTTTGCCGCACCGCAACGGACGTGCGATCGGTCTTGCAAAGTTTTAAAAACGGCGCCCATCTTCAGATCGGTGTTCGCGATTGCCTGGGTAAGGAATCGCTCGAGTCGACTCATGCGGCGCTGGCCGCAACGGCCGAAGCGATCCTGAGACGGGCGTCCGAAGCGATCTTGCGGGAATTGGCCAATCAGTACGGCGACCCGGTGACGCCTGAGGGACAACCGGTGGAGTGGGTGATTCTGGCCTTGGGAAAGCTAGGTGCGAAAGAGCCCAATTATCACAGCGACCTGCAAACGTTGTTTCTTTACACAAACGATTGCCAAACACGACGACGCGTCGGTGGCCATCGCACGACGACAACGACATCGCAATTCTTTGGTGAAACGGCCAAACGATTGACCGCTATGATCAACGGTTCGTCCAACAGCGGACGGTTGTACGAGCTCGGAACACCGCTACAAATCGGTTCGCAGTCGGATCGTCGTGATGCGCTCTCGATCGATGCACTAGCCGCACATTTTCGTCGGGGCCAGGCGACACTGCTCCAACGTTTGGCGCTCTGCAAGGCACGCGCGCTGTCGGGCAGCGAAGCGACTCGCAAACGTGTCGATCAAATGGTTCGCGAATTGCTCGCAGCGGGCGAGTGGTTCCCGATGATGGCCAAGCAAATCAACGACCTGCGCAGTGCGATGGAAGCCTCTGCGGCAGACGATAACCTCAAGCGTGCCGCCGGTGGAACGGTCGATGTCGAATTGATCACGCAAACATTACAACTATGCCACGCTCGCAAGCATCCGCAAATCTTAGTGCCAGGTACGCTGGATGCGTTGCAGCAGATTGCCGATGCTGAACTAATCGCTGCCGATGTTGCAATGGAGTTGCAACAAAATTATCGTACCTTACGCGAAGTGGAATCCAAACTGCGACTGTTAGATACGCCCAAACGTCATGAAATCCCGGGCGACACCGCGTCGCTCGATCGCCTCGCGTTTCTGATGGGCCAACCCGATGGCCAACGCATCGTGTCGCTGTGCCGCGATGTTCGCGCGTCCAATCGTCGTCTATTCAATAACCTGATCCGAGACCTCTCTTAATGCCCGCCGACTCTTCAAACAACTCGTCTGTTGTTCGCGATCCCGCCCGACTCCGCTCTGCTCGCTGGTTTGCCCCTGATGATTTGCGTTCTTTCGGTCACCGATCAAGACTCAAAGGAATGGGGTTTGACGATATCGATTATCGCGACCGGCCGGTGATCGCGATTCTGAATACTTGGAGCGAGTTCAATACCTGTCACTCGCATTTTCGCGAGCGCGCGCTCGATGTACGGCGAGGAATTCTGCAAGCCGGTGGCTTTCCGGTCGAAGTCCCGGTGATGTCGCTTGGCGAAATGCTGATGAAGCCGACGACGATGCTGTATCGAAACCTGCTGGCGATGGAAGTCGAGGAGGTGTTGCGGTGTCATCCGATCGACGCCGCAGTGCTGATGGGCGGTTGCGACAAGACGGTGCCAGCGATGTTGATGGGAGCGATCAGCGCCGACATCCCCAGCATCTTTCTGCCGGCCGGGCCGATGTTGAAGGCACGCTGGAAAA
>DNWZ01000773.1 GCA_003506095.1 Planctomycetaceae bacterium
TCGCAGCGGCTTATTTGGTTTTTGACCAAATCATGACGCTGCGCAAAAAAGAGATCCTACCCGATGGATTGTGCGAATCGGTTCGTCAATCGCTGGCGCGCGGCAGCGTCGCGGATGCCGATGCGGCCTGTCAACGCTCGCCCAGTGTGCTGGCTTATGCGATTCTGAGTGGTTTGTCCGAAGCCGATGCGCATTGGCAACAGATCGAAAAAGCTGTTGAAGACGCCATGGCCGAACAGGCGGCGCGGTTGATGCGGCGAATCGAATACTTGTCCGTCATCGGCAATATCGCGCCAATGGTCGGACTTCTGGGCACCGTTACCGGAATGATTTTCGCATTCCAACAAGTCGCGTCGTCCGATGGGGCCGCGGGGGCTGGCGATTTGGCCGAAGGGATCTATCAAGCGCTGGTAACGACGGTCGGCGGATTGATCGTCGCAATTCCATCTTTGGCCGCTTTCGCAATTCTACGAAATCGCGTCGACGCGCTGATGGCCGAAGTTGCGCATCAAGCATCCCATGCGTTGGTACCGATTAAACGCCGCGGTCCACGATCGTCCACCGGTCGTCCCGCATTCCAAAATCCGCCGCAGTAAAACTAAAACTAAAACATCGCACGCGTCAGCGCCGGCTAAAGTCGTGCGGCGAACTCGGGTTTTAATTCCTTCAAGATTTCCACTAACTCGGCGCGGTCGTTCGACGAAACGTGTTGAAAATCCTTTGACGCTTCGTCGCCGACCAACACGTCTACCAAACGGTCGTAAATGCGAGTGCGGACGTGATCGGGCAGCGCGTCAAACGCCGGCGAATCGATCAAATAGCTGCACCGATACTTGAATAGACGATCCTGCAGGTCGAGTTCACGCAACGAACGCCCTTTGCTGTCGCGTTTCCCTCGCGCGGCGAATTCCTCAGCAAATCCGCTGGTCCCCGCAATCGGTTCGCTCAACACAATTTCGCCCGACATCAACAAATGTCGCACGACGTTTTCTGCCACCGCGTCGATCCGACGCTGTGCACTTTCGCTGACATGCCCTTCGCCACGTTCTAATATCTCATTCATCTGAAACGATTGATGCAGCGCTTGACGAGTCTCATAATTCGCAGCGGCGATCGCGTTGTGCATCTGCGTTTGATGTTCTAATACCATCAACGCCACCAAATCGCTGTGGGATGACGGGTAGGCAGCGGTCGAGACCAGCGAATCGAGCGATGTGAGATTCGATCCTTCGCCCGACAGTTCGCGATTGCCGCGAATGTCATCTTTGTTGTAAAGCACGTTGCCCATGTGTTTGGTCTTGCCGTGCGTTCCCGTGACATACCATCCGCCCCAACGTTCTGTCATCGGGCTGGTATGATCGGTGTTGTACGTGCCGCTGCCGAGAATCGGATAGCCGGAGCCGTCGGCAAAGACGCTTCGCACCAGATAACCCGGTATGTTTTGAGTTCGCGATGATGCGTGACAAGTCAAACAACTGCCGCGGTCGCGAACGAACTCTGGCGAATCGGATTTCGATTGATCCAGCGTGTAGAAAATCGCACCTTGCATCGGGTCGGTCGCCGCAAACTCCAATACGTCGCCGTTTTGACAAAAACCGACATAAACGTCGTCGTTGAAATACAACGCACGGGGCCGACGAGGCGAAATCCGTTGCAATTGCAAACTAGTTTTTGAAAACACCAACGTCTGCGAACTGACCGGAATCGCCAGCTCCTTCAATACCGATAGCAGATAACCCTGCTTGTCATCGAATTCCAATTGGGTTGCACCCGACGCGATCCGGTCCGCCAGTTGAGCAACCGGGTCGTTGACCGGAGCGTTCAAGTAATCGATCGGCGGTTGTTCGAATGTCGACGATTGACCCAGAGCAGGCAGGGGATTGGCGAAAACCGTGACGACCACGGTCGCCACAATCACGATGGATAACCTTACATATTGAACCTTTGATTCAATGTTCATAACAACCCGTTAATCTCGTCCGCCCGTCAATCAATCGTTAAATCGTCTCGGCCCGCGCTGGTGGACAAGCTTTCGCTTGCTCGGTAACCAAAACCCAGCAACCTAACATAACCTCGCTCTTCCTATCACGCAGCAATTAAATCTGCATACAAGCATACATAATTGTCTCTCGGCTGTCAAACTGCGGTCTCGATCCCGCTTGATCTTGGCCGGCAACACGGCCAGCAAAATGGATTAAGATCGTGCACTGACAGGCAAGACACATTCCTCTTATTCAATGGTCGCATGCGTTCTGGATTATCAATCGGGGCTCAGGCCGAACTGGTTTGGCAGGTGACGGCCGAACATACGATTCACTTGGGATTTCCGCCACCATCGCTGGTCGGTTCGCGTTTGGCCGAAGACGTTGCCGATCCGAGTGTTTCGGCGGTCGTATTTTCCACGCCGTTTATGATCCTGTTGATGGAACGAGCGGCACGCAAGGTGATCGAGCCGTTTTTGGATCCGGGCGAAGCCTCGGTCGGCGCGTCGGTGAACATCGATCACATGGCTGGCACGCCGCTTGGCGAGATCGTTCGCGGAGTGGCGAAGGTGACTGCCGTCAGCGGCCGGACGATCGATTNNCCAGAAAATGGCCGAAAAATCGGCCGCGCCCCAGTCGCACATGCCTCTGTCTTGGATGGACGGCATTCCAAACCTGCCCGCCCAATCGTCGCACTCCCATCCGTCCTCAGTCGATCTGCTCATGCCCAATCCAGCACCCCTGTCTTCCGCGTCGTCGCTTGAACCTTTACCAGTCACGCGAACCTTGCAAGTCGACGTCGCCGGCGGCTTAGCGATTGTCAAATTGAATCGGCCCGACAAAAAGAATGCGGTCAATTTTGAAATGACCGAAGATTGGGAACGGATCAATGGTTATTTGTCGCGACATTCCGAGATTCGTGTCGTGATCGTCACGGGATCGGGCGAAGCATTTTGTGCGGGCGACGATGTCCCCGAAGTCGGCACGCTGTCGATCGAAAAGGCTCAAGAATTAAGCTACCGCCAAGCTCGCATGTACCTCGCTTGGGAACAATTGCCACAAGTATTCTTAGGCGCAATCAACGGTCTGGCACTGGGGGGCGGTTGTGTCGCCGCATCGGCGTGTGACCTAAGGATCGCATCTCACAACGCCACGTTCGGGATGCCAGAAATCTTATTAGGCTGGCCGCCCGGTTATGGGATCGCACAATTGACGTCTTTGGTTGGCAAAGGCCGTGCTATGGAAATGTGTTTGACGGGCAAACCGATCAGCGCACAAACCGCGTTGCAATACGGCTTGGTCCAGCGGCTGAGCCCGGCGGGAATGTTGTTGGCGCACGCGAAAAGCTGGGCAGATGAATTGTTGGCGATGCCACCCGAGGCGTTGCGATTGACCAAGCAGTTGTTGCATGTCGACGAAGGCTTGCAACCCAAGACCGCGTTCTTGTCTGACACGGCCGCCTACATTCGTTGTCTGCAAGGCACGGATGCAAAAGAAGGGATCGCGGCGTTTAAAGAAAAACGTAAACCGAAGTTTTCTAAATAACGTTTCAGGGCGGCAGCGGGGTTGTTCACACGACGCTACGGTTGTGTCACCACCAAATAAAAAACCAACGCGAACCCCAGGCCAGCGACCATCAAGGCGATCAGGATCGCATAGGTTTGCGAATACGCCGGCGGCAAATCGCTGGCCGATAATCGTATGATAAACCGACGGTGTTGGATTGCGGCCAATAAGATCGAAAGTGTGCCAATCAACACGAAGGTGATCCCCAAGACCGCCGAAAGCTTGGGGTGCGTGTTGGCCAATGCCTCGTCGGATTGTGTGCCCAGCAATTGGACAAACAGTCCGAATCTGGCAACAACGAAACCCAACGCGATGATCGTGATGCCGGTGCGAATCCAAGCTAACAGTGTTCGCTCAGCGGCAAAAAAACTCGCGGGTCGAAGTCGGTCAGTGGCATAGACTTTATGCTAGGTCGCGTTCTTCAAACATAAGCAGCGCTAACATCATGATCATCACGCTGAAGAAAAACAGATAATTGAACGCTCCGGCCAGATAAATCGCCGGGATCGGATTGCCGGCATCCATGGCCGATTGAACATCAAATGTGTTCAGATTGGGAATCACGACGGCGATCAATTTACCGACGAAGCCGACCAATTCGTTTTCGCCAATCGTCGACCTGACTAGCGGCGCGGTCATGTTGCCGATCACATAAATCACAAAGCAAACGATAAAGTTGGCCAGCAGTGGTATTCGTGTCGCCATCGCCACCGCGATCCCGCCAATCGCCATCGTTTCCATAAAGTTCAATACAAGCGCCGGAACGGTCGACATCAGCTCTTCGTGCCCGACTGTCCAAGCAGGCATTTCTTGTGAGTTTTCACGCGCGTCATAGATCGGCTTGTAACTGAGCACCAACATGAAGAACGCGCCGATGATCACAAACATCACCAGCACCGTTAACATGATCCCCATATACTTGCCTAACAAAAACGACCCGCGACTGATCGGCTTGCTCAGCACCGTCAGCGCCGTTCGCCCTTCAATCTCATCGCTTACACTCGTCCCCGCTGACCAAACCGCCTGCAGCATCCCCAAAACCATAATCACCTTCGCGCCGTTTTCCTTCATCATGCGAATGTCTTCGCCAAGGGTATAAAACGGCAGGACCGTGAACAACGCGACAAGGAACAAACCGAGCGCCAGCAGCAGCAGGTACAACGGTTGAGCCATTTCGCTTTTCGCAGTCGCCAACGCCACCGCAGAGATCCGCGGTGCGGCTTGGCGAAGCGCCATGTAGGTCATAAACAGTGCCAAGAATGATAGCGCCGTCGTGACGATCGATGACGCCTCAGGGATCGTTGGCCGAGTGGTCATCGTAACCGTTACCGTCGCCGGGTCGACTTCGCGGTTCTGCATGAACACTCGCGATGGATCGATCGACAACGGTGGCGGATCCATCCCCTCGCGAACGTAGCGAACCGTTTCGCCCGCATTGACCCGCACCGGCGGCATCACAAAATCGGCCGGGTTTTGCGCGTCGGCGATGATGATCGTCCGATCCGTCGTCAACGTCAGCTCGGCGACATTGAACATCACATAATCCATCGGCACCTTCTGGAACTCTGCGTCGTCCGGATTCGCTAGATCGGTCGGCGCGGCATCCAGCGTGCGAATGATTCTTTCCGTCCCGTCGCTGAACAAGTTCACCTGCAAAATGGAGCCCAACACCTGCCGCGGTTCCGCAACCAGTGGCGTCGCTACTAATCCGACCACCGCAAACGCGGCCGCTGTGCCCAGCAAATACGGCACAACCCCTTCTTGCAGCATCGAGACCAATTCCGACCGCGTTCGGTGCCACATCCCATAAATGATCGCAAAACTGATCGCCATCGCAAACGTGATTAGCGGCAAAATCAGCATCTGGCCGCTGTCAATCGACTGCGGCACAAAGATCGAACACAGGATCGCGCCAATCACGCCGCCCAACACCACCGACACCGTCCGCGCCAAACCGGACGAATCGGCGATTTTGCCAAGAGGCGTGAACGACAAAGCAGAAAGCATACCCAGAACGGCAACCAGCAAACCGGCCCCCAGCAGCAACCCGATCGACAACACCCAGATCGGGGTTAACCAGCTTGCCATCCAGTTACTGGTTTGTCCGAGCAGCAGGCCGTGGCCGACAAAAGATGCAAGCATTCGTCTAAATCCGAATCAAAAACGATGAAAGGCATCGAGCGATGAAAAGATAAAAATGTCCGACCGCGATAGCATACTCGCATCGCCATAACGTGCGACACCCGTACGCCAAAACATGGCGCCCGGTTCACCAAATCGGTGGCCGTTTGTAACGGCAAGCATCTTTTCCTTCGCAACGTTGCTTCGGCGATGTTATTCTGTCTAATCTCAAACTGCGTCGCGGCCTTTCCACTCTCTCGTCTTTTAACCCCCAGCTCTGGCGATGGCCAAAATCCCTCAAGAATTCACCGATCTGCTGCTCAAACGCGGAATTATCGCTCTTGACCAGCTTTCCGAAGCTACCGAGATGTCAGGCTCCACCGGCAAATCGGTCGGCGACTGCCTGATCCAGCTCGAATACGCGACGCCCGAAGAAGTCACCAAAGCGTTGGCTGACTTTAACCACATGCCCTATGTCGACTTGCGCGAACATCGCATTCCCGACGACGTGATCGAACAAGTGCCCGAATCGGTGGCGCGAGAAAATACGGTAATTCCGTACTCCAGCGAAGATGGGGCGATTCGCGTGCTGGTCGCCGATCCGTTCGATTTGGAAGTCATCGAAAAGCTGCGGTTCATCCTAAATAAGAAAATCGAAACCGCGCTCGCCCCCCGAACGGCGATCGTCGAAGCGATCAACGCCTACTATGGCCAGGTGGAAGGCGAATCGGCTGACTCGATGTTGCAGGAGTTCACCGACACGGCGATCGACTTCACCGAAACCACCGACGACACCAGCGGAGGGTCCGAGGACGAGGACGACAACAGCGCACCGGTCATCCGCTTGGTCAACCTGATGATCCAAGAAGCGGTGCAATTGCGTGCCAGCGACATTCACCTCGAGCCGTTCGAAGATCGTATTCGCATCCGCTATCGAATCGACGGCGTCTGTGTGGAGCGTGATAACCCGCCCAAGCGAATGCTTTCGGCCATCGTTGCCCGCATCAAGATCTTGGCAAAGATCGACATCTCCGAAAAACGACGCCCCACCGACGGTCGAATCAAAATCACCGTCGGCGACAAACAGCTCGACTTGCGGGTCAGCATCATTCCCACCAACCACGGCCAATCGGTCGTCATGCGTCTGCTCGATAAAGACAACATCAAAGTCGGTACTCGCCAATTGGGTCTGGCAGAGCGTGACTTCAAAAACTTTAACTCACTGATCAAACGTCCAAACGGCATTATCCTTGTTACCGGCCCGACCGGTTCAGGAAAAACCACCACACTGTACGCCGCACTGAACGCGCTGAATAGGCCTGACCGCAAGATCATCACCGCCGAAGACCCGGTCGAGTACTACTTGCCGGGCATCAATCAAGTGGAAGTGCGGCACAACATCGGACTCGACTTTGCCCGAATCATTCGCGCCATGTTGCGTCAGGCCCCGAATATTATTCTGGTGGGGGAGATGCGAGACCACGAGACGGCATCGATGGGGATTCAGGCCAGTCTAACCGGACACCTGGTATTCAGTACTCTACACACGAACGATGCGCCCAGCGCTGTATCACGAATGGTGGACATCGGTGTACCATCTTATATGGTCGCCAGCAGCGTGATCGCGATCCTGGCGCAGCGTTTGGTGCGGACGATTTGCCCACGTTGCAAGCAAAGGTATCAGCCGCCGGAGAGCGTTTTGGTCGACTCGGGGATTCCGCCGGAGATGATCCGCCAGGCCGAGTTCTCCAAGGGCAAGGGGTGTACGTTTTGCCAGCGGTCAGGTTACCGAGGCCGCATCGGCATCTACGAGTTAATGCTTATCAACAGCAGGATTCGCGAGATGATGTTCAAGAACGCGACAACGCGAGACTTGCGAATGGCCGCGATCAAAGGCGGCATGACGACGCTTTACACCGACGGCATGCGCAAAGTTTGTCGTGGGATCACAACGTTTGAAGAGGTCTATCGCGTGGCGAAAAAGACGGAGCAAGAACAATATGCGTTTGAGCACATCGTGAAGGAAGGTTAGGTTCGCCAAACCACGCGCGCTGCACTGGCTGACTTTTCCTGCGGCTATGAATGGCGTGGCCTTCGCGTAGCGGAACTCGCCAAGAGTTCCGGCTTTCTTGGCAAATCACCGCAAGTCCACGCGACTTCCGCTGCAAAACTTCCTTAAGTCCACGCCCTCTTCCACGAACCCTGACTCGCTTCACCTCGCCAGGGGTCGGGGGAGAGGGGGAGCCAGAGCTAGCGCTGCCCACTGACAACTGACAACTGACAACTGACAACTCACCCCGAATCGCCGCTAAACTCGTTTTTACTTGGCGTTTCTGAGATCGCCAACCATAATAACAGCACTAGTCCGACACCCACTTCTCCCACATTTCGAGCGAATCCTATGGCAACGGTCCTGATTGACAAATTGCTGCAAGCAGCAGTCAAACAGGGAGTTAGCGATATTCATATCGTCTGCGGACAACCACCAGTGTTCCGTCTGCACGGTCGAATGCGAAAGCTCGAAACAAAAACGCTTGAAGCCGAAGACGCCGTGGCGTTGATGAAAAGCATCACGCCCGAGCGATGCCAGCGGGAGCTGCAAGAAACCGGCAGCACCGACTTCGGTTTCGCGTTCGGCGACCTAGCGCGTTTTCGCGTATCGGTGTTCAAGCAACGCGGCTTCATCTCGATGGTGCTGCGACAAATTCCCAACGACAAACTGACGCCCGAGCAGTTAGGGTTGTCCGATGCGGTCGTCAAACTGGTTCACCGTCCGCGTGGTTTGTTCTTGGTCACCGGGCCAACGGGCAGCGGCAAAAGCACGACGTTGGCCAGTTTGATCAACATGCTGAACGAAACCGTCGACCACCACATCATCACGATCGAAGACCCGATCGAGTTTTACCACGAACACAAAAAGAGCACGATCAATCAACGCGAAGTCGGCGTCGATGTTCCCAGCTTTTCCGAAGCGATTCGGCGTGCGTTGCGACAAGACCCGGACGTCATCCTGGTCGGTGAGTTGCGAGACTTGGAAACGATCGAAGCGGCGATCAGCGCCGCCGAAACCGGCCACATCGTCTTTGGCACCCTGCACACCAACAGTGCCCAAGGTACCGTCAACCGAATCATTGACGCGTTTCCCGGTAACCTGCAAGACCAAGTGCGGACGCAATTGGCCAGCTCGTTGATCGGTGTCGTCGCCCAAACGCTGCTGCCAAAAATCGGTGGCGGACGCTGTGCGGCCTATGAGGTTTTGATCGTCACGTCGGGGATCAGCAACCTGATTCGTGAAAACAAAACATTCCGAATCAACAGTGCGATTCAAACCGGTGCAAAGTTCGGCATGCAATTGATGGACGATGCTCTTTATAACCATTGGGCCGCCGGCAGAGTCACCGTCGAAGACGTGCTCGGCAAAGCACACTTGCCCGATGAATTGGCCAAACGAATCGTCCAAGCAAGGCGCGGCGAAGAAGAAGAAAACGGAAAATCGCAGTAAGGAAAGTTGGCCGTTTTAAGACTTCCGTTTTGAAACGCCCATAAACTGCCCACTTCTAGCTGCCCACTGTCCTCTGCCCACTCTTTCAAACTTCAAACTTCAACCTTCAAACTTCTCCCATGGCACCACGACGCATTGGACAGATCCTAGTCGACCTTGGATTCCTGACCGACGAGCAGCTTGAAGTCGTGCTCGAGGAACAGGAGCAGCAGCCGGGGGCGTTGTTCGGCAAGGTCGCCGAAGACATGCAGTTGATCACTGACGAGCAGTTGATTCAGGGGTTGGCCGAGCAGTTGGGGATGCAGACGGTGGAGCTGGCCGAAGCGACGCTCGACCCAAAGGTGCTGGAAAAGATCACCGAAACGATGGCCCAGCTTTATCGGGTCATTCCGCTTTCGTTCGATGAAGAATCGCAAGCGTTGACGCTGGCCACCTGCGACCCACAAAACCTGTCGATTCAAGACGAATTGCGCACGTTCCTGGGCTATGACATCCGCATGGTCATTGCGACCGAGCGAGACTTAAGGGCGGCCATCACTCGGTATTATGACAGCGAGAGCGAGAGCGTTGAAAAGCTGGTCCAAGAGCTGGCCAACGACGAAGAGCTGAAGGCCGCGATTTCGTTATTGGAAAACGAAAAGTTTAACCTGACCGACATGGAGGCGCTCGCCGATTCCGCTCCGGTTCGCAAACTGCTGAACATGGTGTTGCTGATGGCGATCAAGGACCAGGCCAGCGACATTCACTTCGAGCCGTTTGAAGACGAGTTTCGCATTCGCATCAAGGCCGAAGGCGTGTTGTACGAAATGGTGCCGCCGCCACGCCACCTCGCCTTTGCGATCACCACTCGCGTCAAGGTGATGGCTAACCTCGACATCGCTGAGCGCCGCATGCCACAAGACGGACGCATCGAATTGATGGTCGGTGGCCACCCGGTCGACTTGCGAGTCAGCGTGTTGCCGACGATTTTTGGTGAATCCGTCGTTATGCGAATTCTCGACCGCAGCGTCGTGAATCTGTC
>DNWZ01000100.1 GCA_003506095.1 Planctomycetaceae bacterium
TGGGCGCATTCATCGACCCACTGCTATCGATCAAAAAGACCAGATTACAAGCCGGTCGCTCGCTCGCAGCAAAAGTTTTTCCCTTCAGTGCGATTCGCGCCAATCGATGTGATTCATTCCATGGACACGAAACGACTTCTGCACGAGCAACCAGCGGATGTTCACTGTCGGCCGCCGGTGGTTCATAGGCATAATCAAAGTAGTTGATCATTTCTTCGATACGCACCGCATCAGGACGGGGCAATGCCCCTGATTGCGTTAAGAAGCTTCTCACCTTGCTATAACTTGCCGTATCAACATCGATTGAAAACGTACTCACCGGATGTTCGTTAACGCGTTTAAAAGGATTGTCAGTAATCGGCTCAAAGCGATCGCCTGCAATACCGGGCCCACGTCCTTCATCGATCGCGTCGCTAAACTGGCCCAATGGGATACTGCCGCCACCCATGCCTGCGCCGGCAACTTCCAGGCGACGAAATCGCTGTTCGCCATCCGAATTGAGACCAAACGAACGATTCGAAATGGGATTCGAANNGAAATGGGATTCGAAATGGGATTCGGTATGGACGCTGAAGGTGCGGATTCGAGACTATCAACACTCGCATCCGATTTCTTGGCAAGCTCCCGAACCGCCCCAACATTCTCTCGCGCCAAGGTTCCATTTTGGTCTAAGTTCGATTCTGCAATCACCATTTCAGCTAACTCGCTTGGCAAAGACTCCTGCGTTTGCCGCAGCATCGGCTCTGGAACGACAGCAAACTCGAAAGGATGCCCCGCAGCATCCGACGACGCGGACTGCTGGTATCGAAGCGATTCGTCGATAACCTCAACCGGTGCAGCGCCGACCGGATAGTTGATCCGTCCCTCGACGGCCGCACCATCTGGCAACTGAACGCTATAGGAGGAAACTCTCATCGATTGTGTCGCAGGCAACGATAGTCCGATCGCGATAAACACCAGCGACGCCGCAACGGCCAATTCGACCCAGCGTCGTTTCCACCAAGGCCTGCTATCCACAACCTTTACCGGCGAGACCGTCGATTGCGCAAGAATCTCGCTACGCCGTGCCGCATCCAACGGTGGCGTCGTTTCCCCAGCGAAATGCGATTTCAATTGATTGGTCAAAACATTCGCTTCTTCAACCGCCGCAGCCAATTCTTGGCTTGCCGCCATTTCGGATTCGAACGTCGCGACCTCATCGGGCGACAGCTCGCCCAGCGCGTAGGCGGTGATCCGGGGATCATTCCAAATCGATTCGGATTGCTGTGATTCAGACATGGGGACACCTACAAAAAATCTAAGTTATGCGTTCGTTGTCATCGCGATCAAAAAGGGGGCAGGCCTCTTTGATGACATGTTTTCAAGTGGCAAGAATCTGGCGAATGTTTCGAACAGCTTCATGCAAATGAAAACCGACATTGCTGGTCGTCATACCGGTAACCTCAGCGATCTCGCGATAGCTCAGCCCGGCTCCCAACCGCAACCTCAGCACTTCTTGCTGTCGCGGCGACAACTTTGTCAAACATTCGTTCAACTGCTCCTGCTGCTCGGCATCACAAACCGCCTGGGCAACATCGGGGCTGGGATCAGCAAAATTGACATGGTCGACACCGATCGGCGTCGCGGTTTTTACTCTTTGCATATCGATCACCCGGCTTCGACAGACAGAAAAAAGCCACGCGGCCAAACGAGGCTCAATCGCCTCACGGTCCGCTCGACAAAGTCTCAAAAAAGTTTCCTGAACCGCATCCTGCGCCGCTGACCAATCGCCACCAAACATTCGACACGCATACGCCAGCAGAGGTCGCTCGTAGCGATCCACTACCCCTTCGGGCCACGATTGCGTTGCTGAATCGGTCATGGTTGGAAGGAAGTCAGACAAGAAAAGTTGTGGTTCTGCACAGGAAACGATCTGACCGCCTAACTTCTTAGGAACAAAAGCGAAAATTTTTTTGATCGATTTTCCGTTTTTAACGTTTCTGCGGGTTTTCGACGAGACCGCCAGCCCGTTTATCGTCTCGAACCGTTGCAACCGAAAAAGGCCGATTTTTTTCCAGCGAAGCGATCTGCTGTTGCGAGATTGCAACCTATGTTTGCACGGAACAATCCAGGCAACGGCAAACGGCCGGCCTCCTCACAAACAGACACGGGATAGATCGATGCGACCAAACATTTTGCCACGCAGCGGCGAAGTCAGCCGGCAAGACGTTTTTGACGAAATCAAACGTCGTATTCACGGAAAGCTGGTCGACAAACTTGACCTTTCAAAGGTTGGCGATCTAAGGGGCGAATCACTCAAGCGAGAAATTCGCGTCGTCGTTGAACACCTTTGCGACGCCGAAGAAACACCGCTGACTCGCGCCGAACGCGACCGTATCGTCGAAGAAGTACTCGACGAAACGACCGGTCTAGGACCTCTGGAACTGATCCTGAAAGACCCCAAAGTCAGCGATATCTTGATCAATGGTCCGAAAAACATCTACGTCGAACGCGGCGGGCGGATGGAAAAGACCAATGTCGAGTTTCGTGACAACAAACACCTGATGCAAATCATCGACCGGATCGTTTCACGCGTTGGTCGACGTGTTGACGAAACCAGCCCGATGGTCGATGCACGACTGGAAGATGGGTCCCGAGTTAACGCGATCATTCCGCCGCTGGCTTTGGACGGCGCGGCAATGAGCATTCGGCGATTCGGCAGCAACCCGCTGAAGTTGAGCAACTTGTTGGAATACAAGGCGTTTACGCCCGAGATGGTGATGCTTTTAGAAGGGTGCATTAAAGCCCGCTTGAACATGGTCATCGCCGGCGGTACGGGCTCAGGCAAAACGACACTGTTGAACACACTGTCGTCGTTCATCAGCCACTCGGACCGCATCGTGACGATCGAAGACGCTGCGGAATTGCAACTTCAGCAAGACCACATCGTCCGCCTGGAAACACGTCCGCCAAACATCGAAGGCACCGGGGCCATCACCGCAACCGACTTGGTTCGAAATGCCCTGCGTATGCGTCCCGAACGCATCATCATCGGCGAATGCCGCGGTGGTGAGACGTTGGACATGCTGCAAGCGATGAATACCGGCCACGACGGTTCATTGACAACCGTCCACGCCAACACCCCCCGAGATGCGGTCGCGCGTTTGGAAACGCTAGTGATGATGGCTGGATTCGACCTGCCGATCAAAGCGATTCGTCAGCAGATTTCTGGTGCAGTCCACGTCTTGATCCAAGCCAACCGATTACAAGGTGGTCCACGACGCGTCACTGCGATCACGGAAGTGGTTGGTATGGAAGGAGACACGATCGTCTTGCAAGATATTTTCCGTTTCGTGCAGGAAGGAATCGACGAATCGGGTAAGGCCTTTGGACATTTCGAGGCGACGGGTGTGCGTCCCAAGTTTATGGCAAAACTAGAAGCATCGGGAGTTCGCTTACCGGCAAGCACATTCCGCGAACGAATCATTATGAAAGCCTAGAAGGCTTTCAGAGTGAAATGAACGAAGATATCGCTGAGCTTCTTTCCGAAAAGGGGTCTAACCCGTTAGAGGCGAGTCGTTGTCATCGGTTTAATAGCCTCGCCGGAAAGGGGCAGCACCTTTTCCGGATCGGCTCTGAGTGTGCCCGTCAACGAATTGTGATGCGAGTCCGCATCGTAAAACCTGACACAAAGACGTGGGCACTTTGCGATAACAAACACAATGTTTTGAAGATCAAAAGTTACTGTAACCAATTGCTGGCCACAAAGTGCCGCAAGTACCCACGCCGGTGATTGGTTTTCCCGGTCCGAATCGATCAAAGTATTATCATGCCTCCAGTAGTTGTATTTCTGGCAATCGGAATTGGCGTTGCCTCCTTCTTAGCGTTTGCTGTGATGTCCTGGGGCAGCAGCGATTCCGCAACCAACGCTGAAGATCGTTTGGAAATGCTGGCCAACCGCAAGCAGAAACAAAAAACGACTTCGTCATTACTGTTGTCCAGCGAGTTCGCAGGTTGGGAAAACCATCTGAACCAACTGGCCAAAAAAATCCCGAACATCAACCGATACCTGGAACAGTCTGGTTTGAACGTTTCGGCAGGTCGATTGATCGCGATGACGATTGGCGCTTTTGTCGGCGGCAACCTCATCACGATGATATTGCCGATCCCGAAGTTTCTTGCGCCAATCCTAGGCATCCTGTTTGCCACACTTCCCTACGGGTGGGTGCATTATAAACGAGCCAAACGATTGTCGCTGTTCGGCCGGCAGTTGCCCGACGCGTTAGACCTGCTCGGTCGATCGTTACGCTCAGGCCATTCTCTGCCAAATGGTTTCGCGTTGGTGGGCTCGGAGATGAAGGAGCCTTTGGCAGGTGAATTCTATCGTGTTTTCGAAGAGCAAAACCTCGGTATACCGATGGAAGAAGCGCTCGATCAACTGGCCACTCGAATCCCCAACTTGGACTTACAGTTTTTTGCGACCGCAGTGATTCTGCAACGCACCACGGGTGGTGACTTGGCTGAAATCCTAGAGAAAATCAGCTCGCTAATTCGCGCCCGATTGAAGTTATTAGGGACGATCGCCGCATTGACCGGTGAAGGTCGAATCAGCGGTTCGGTACTGTTATCGATGCCGCCAGCCCTTTTCCTATATATGTTGTATGTGAATCCTGTTTATATTAAGCCTCTGTTCACAGACGAGCTTGGGAAGTACATGATTTTTGGAGCCGTGATTATGCAGTTGCTCGGCGCGGTGGCCATTAAAAAGATCATCACCATCCGAGTTTAAGAGTCTGTTCTGAAGCGATCCAACGAAAAAGCGTCGATTTTTCTACCAGAGATAGTCGCTCAAAATCTTAAATCCTCCATTCAACGTTCGCGTTCCCTATAGCTGCCACACCATGAGCTCCCCACTTTCCCCAACATTCGCGATGATTTCCGCAGAAACGCTCGTTCCGGTAGCTATCTTCTTTACGATCACAGCCGTCGTCTGGTGGCTAGCTAATCTTCGCGGTGGCGACAATGAACTTTCGGTCGAAGATCGACTCGACGGTCTGCGTAGCAAACGTGGGGCACGTGGCAGCGATCCGAAAGAACCGCTTGACCGTAAAACCAGGAAGAAGAACAAGAACGACCGTATCGCGGCTGCGCTGGAACGGTTTGCCACCCCGATCTCGGATTCCGCCCAGAACGGCGAAAATAAGAATCTGTCAGAGCTGTCGCTGCGACTGGTTCAAGCCGGGTATCGACGTGAAACATCGGCAGCAATTTTCAAGAGCTTGCAGATGATGCTGGGCGGTTTTGGCTTGTTCCTCGGCGGCGCTGTCGGCTTGTTCATGAACGGCATATCTACTGACTTATTGATCAAAGTGGTTGTCGCTGGTGGCCTGGGCTATTACTTGCCCGAGTTCGTTTTGATGTGGCAATTGTCGAAACGAAAACTTTCGATTTTCTTGGGATTACCCGATGCACTGGACCTGATGGTGGTCTGTGTCGAAGCAGGTTTAGGCTTGGATCAGGCGATGCGAAAAGTCGGTGAAGAACTTGGAAAATCACACCCCAATGTCGCCGAAGAGTTCAATATCGCAAATCAGCAATTGCAACTCGGGCGTCCCCGATCGCAAGTTCTCCAGGCTCTCGGTACACGCAATGGGGTTGATGACTTGCAACAACTGGCATCGATTTTGATTCAAGCGGATAAGTTCGGTTCCAGCGTCGGACAAGCTTTGCGAGTGCAAAGCGAAACGATGCGAACTCAGCGAATGCAAATCGCCGAAGAGAAAGCAGCCAAGACGGCGGTGAAGATGTTGTTCCCGCTGGTCATCTTTATTTTCCCTGGCATCTTCGTTGTGCTTGTCGGCCCAGCAGCGATCTCTATTATTCGAAACTTGAATTAAGCATCACGTGATCAATAAGTGATGCGCTTAGACGTAAAGGAGATGTCGCCAGACTTCCGTTGGGTGCTTAAGCTGTCGGAAATCTGGCGGATACCGCTAGGTCACTCATAATTCACCCTACAGTTTCGCCCGATCCGGTGCTGGCAAGACCTCGTAATCTTGCGGTGGACGCCCGACCGGCTTGGGTGGTTCAGGCGGCCTAGGTGGTTCAGGGGGCACCGATGCATCGTTGCCGACTGCACCACTGCGAATTGCATCACCCGCTTTTGCATTCACCCAAGCGTTGACCCAGTGTCGCGTTTCGGCAAACCCATCTGATCTCATCACCCATCGCAAATCGCCATTTGCAACGACTCCATCAAAGTTTTGCAACACCTTTACCCACTGTGCATCGGCCAACGGTTGCTGGTCCGATGCAACGATCATCGCGGTCGAAAGGTACTGTCGCCAAACGTCTCCCTCCTCTCCTCGTCGGGCGAGCGTTTCGTCAAGTCTGCGGGCCGATTGAATCATCTGATCGGAAATCGCTTGAATCCCTTCGGCTGTGACGTCGGGCCATTCGCCATCCAGGCCGGAATGGTCTAGCGGTCTTTGCGACAACACGTGTTCTTGGCTGCGCATTAGTCCGGCGCCGCCAAACTGGTGATAAACCTCCGCTGGATCCAACGGCCGTACGCCCAACGGTGAAATCAAACCGAGCGTCTCGGCAAACTCCAATTGTGCTTGATGCGATTGCAGGACTCGCAACGTGTACTGCGATCGATAGTCCGGAAACGGTTGCGGGAAGAAATGACTGGGCGGAACGCCGATCGGATGGGGGAAGCTTGGTGCAACGCCGATGGAAATGTCGATTCGCGACGGCGCCACGCCATATCCGGCTGCCCAGCCCCTCGGTCGCCAACCGGGTGCTGGACCATAGCCAGGACCGTAGCCAGGACCAAAAAAGAATCCTTGTGCTCTTGCCAATTGGGGCAATCCGGAAAATGACCCACAAAGAATCACTACGAAAATCGCACCATGAGACAACATTCTGGCGCGGTATGCCCACCAATCATGGGAAACGGTTGCGGAGGTGGTCATGTCACTCTTTTGTATACGGGAGCGTTCAGTTGGCGGGTGCATCAACAAAAAACGGCGATGAGTACATTCTACCCATCGCCGCGTCGAAGGTCGTAATTTTCAGCCGATCAACGACCGATTTGGTCCGCCAACTCGCTCGCTGAATAAATGCTGCGAAGCGCTTCTTTGATGCCGACCCCCGAAACACTGACAGCCCGTGCCTGCTGGTCGGTATACAGATAATCGCTGGTCAAACTTTGGATATTCCCATCGAAGATCAACCCGACCAATTCACCTTTGCGATTAACGACCGGCGAACCACTGTTACCACCGATGATGTCGGCGGTGCAGACAAAGTTCAATTGGGTCGACAGGTCGACTTTCTCCTTCGCATCCATCCACGACGAAGGGAGGTCGAAATCTTCTTGTCCAGCGTGTTTGGCGGTATGGTCATACGCGCCGGCGAACGTTGTCGCAGGCAGAATCGTTTCACCATCCTGTTCATACGATTTCACGGTACCGAATGCCAATCGCAGCGAGAAAGTCGCATCGGGATATCCGCCGGTCCCTTCGATTGCGGTGATTGCCGCGGTAATCTTGGCATAAGCCTGCCGTTCGCGTTCTTCCAATCGTTCGTTCAGCTCACGCAAACGGCGATACTCTGGTTCTAAAATTCTTGCCAAGCGGATCATCGGATCCGTTGAAGCCAAAACGACCGTTTTGCCACCTTCAGCCAACCGTTTGCGAAACTCCAAATCATCCACTTTCGTTTCCGCGATCAATTCAGCCGCTCGTTGGCGCGGTCCTTTGCCGACCAACAATTCCGCGATCAGTTTATCGTCACCACCACGCAGTTCAGTAAAGCGGCTTAATTCATCAGCCAACTTCATCTGTTCCAAGTCGCGATAAATCGGCGCCTCGCTCATCAAACTTTGCATAAAAGATTCGCGAGACGCGTCGGTATACTCACGCAATCGTTCGTCATTCGGCTTAAGGTTTTCATCGGCAAGGATGACCAAGCGATGCGCGATGTCAAAAAGCTCGCTGCGGATCGAAGCGGTTTGACGCAGCAATTTCGATTTTTCGATTTGAACTTGGGCGATTTCCTCCCAAGCCTGTGACATCTTTTCATCGTCGCCCGACTTTGCCAGTGCGGCTAGCAATCGACTTTCCCGTCCGCGTTTTTCTGCCATAGTACGCGGGTCTTGCAAACCGTTGAGCATGCCTGAATAAGCTTTCCGGGAGTTCTGGATTCCAAACAATTCGTCACGAGCGCGACGTTTTTCCTCTGCGCCACCCAATGAAAACTGTTGCATCAGGATTTCCTTGCGACGCAGAAAATCGAGCGTATAGGGCATCCGTTGGTCACGCAAAAACTGCAGCGCCGCAGTCGTATAGATTCGCTGTGTGCGTCCCGGGTGGCCAGAGACGAACACCAATTCCCCTTCCTCCAGAGGAGCATCGCTCCAGGCGAGAAAATGTTCCAGCTTTGCCGGTTTCCCGTCCTCACCATAAACCCTCATAATCGTCGCATCCATGTTGTAACGTGGATACTCAAAGTTATCCGCATCGCCACCAAAGAAAGCGGCCGCCGTCTCGGGTGCCCACACCAATCGGACGTCGGTGTATTTCTGGTAACGATACAAATGATATTTTGCTCCGCCAAACAACGTGATCACGTCGCTGCGCAATCCCGTTTGCTCTTTGGATTCTTGTTCGATCGTGGTCATCGCCGCGCGACGTTGCTTTACAGCCATTTCGGCGTCGGCGTCCGGTTTAACACCTGCATTGACACGATCCGTCACATCCTCGATCGAGACCAGTTGGTTCAATTCCAGGTCAGGAGCCTTCAGTTCTTCTTCAAGCGATTTGGCCAAGTAGCCATTCTTGATCAAGTCGCGGTCCTTGCTGCTTAACTTGTGCAGTGTGTCGGCGGCGACGTGATGATTGGTCAAGACAAGACCGTCGCTGGAGATGAATGATCCCGAACCGCCGCTGTTGAATCGCACCGACGACAACCGCAGGTGATCCGCCCATGCTTGATCGATTTCAAAATCGTGACGCTCTTTCAGCGTCTTGACCGGCAAATCATTAAACAGAAACATACCCTCGTCGGCAAAGACCGTTACCAGCGACTGCGAATCAGAAAGGCTCAGCATTAAAAATCCAACCAAAAATGTTAAGCGTAACGAGCGTGGTTTCGACGGTTTTATCGAGTTCTTCATCGGATCGTTCCTTGAGTGCGAACCAGAGTGGAAGCGACGTGGCAATGACAGCAAACGCCGTTTTGGATGACCGTAACGCGGCGGCATGGCATTTAACCGAAGTCAGCAGCAGCGTTAGGGGTGATTCTTTGCGATCGGCGTCGCCTTGAACAGGGTGGCCTTGTTGTTGCCGATCCGAGGTGGCTAGAAACAATCAAACAGCGGTAATTTGGTCTACCAGTTCCAAGAGGGTGACAAGATGGGTCGATTCGGAAGTTTCGTTGCGGGCATTTTTGTCGGTGCGTCGTCGTTGGCGGTTGCGACGCATTACCACGTGGTACGCGGCAAAGACGGCGTTTTTGTCGTTCGGAAGGTTCAAAACAACCTGTCCGATATTTACGTCGATACCCGGGAGTTCACTCCAGCGGATTGGGTGGAGCATCGAATGCTGGCCTTGGCGATCATGCAAGCCGATCGAGGCGATTTGCTGCAGGATACATCGCTGGACGGTTTTCGCAGTAATCTGAAGCAATTTGTCAGTGGGTGGATGGAGGAGTCCCCTGCGGCGAAAAAATGAGCTTAGGAACAAAAACGAAGTATCAGAATGTCGCTTCGATTCGTTTCTGCAGTCGTCCCGTCCGCATCCGCCAAATGCATACGTCAAAATCGGTTTCATGCATTCGATCCGAATATCGATACGGTTTCTCTTGGTGAAAGCCTTTGGCCGACGATAGCACTTTCGGACCGATTTGGTTCGCGGGACAATCCACCCTCGCGTGCCGTTTCCGCAGGTCCGGATGCGATGGAACGCAAGCTGAAGTGGCGGACGCCCCGCTGCTCAGCCATCGGAAGGATTTGCCCTCGCCCCCGCCGATCGCACGGCCAATGGTTTACGACCGATGGAATTCACTCGCAACCGCTACTTCATGACCGGCATGCTGCTGATCCTGCTGGGAATTCAGTTTCGCATGGTCCACTCGTTCGTGCTGAATGAGCCGGCCACACGAACATTGATCAAATTAAGCAAAACTTCACCGGTCGCTGCCAACAACACATCTCCGCTGAA
>DNWZ01000038.1 GCA_003506095.1 Planctomycetaceae bacterium
CTTGCGACAATCTATTCATGAAAGGGAAGTTTTCCAGATTAGACTCTTTCGACGTCAAGCAAGCAAACATTTCGTCTGCCAGGACTGGTCGCTCGGGCACCTGGCAAACCCGGTAAACTGCCGCGGTTGATAGTGCCACCGGTGGGTACGCGACGACAAACCAGATTGGCTTGGCTAGCGAGAATGGGGACAGCAGCTCGCCCCTACCCCTAGCGATTGCCGCCTGGGGGGCGGCGTTGGCGATAGAAAAGCGATTTTTTTCGCTCTCCGAGCGCGACGTTTGGGTAGCGTAGGGCCCAAGAAAAAAAGGCACGTCACTGCCAACTTCCGAAGCGATTTGAGCCAGCCGCGTTGGCTCGTCGCGGATTCCGGCAAGCGCCGCGACACCCACGATCGCCGCCGCAGCATCACTGCTGGCTCCACCCATCCCGGCTCCGGCCGGGGCTCGTTTGCGGGCGACGACATCAAAACCACTGTCGATCCCAAAGGCCGTCCGCATTTTGATAATACTGCGGTGAATCAGATTTGTTTCATCATCGGGTATCGTCAAAATCGCTTTTGCCCCAGCCCCAAGCGTCTGTTGCCAGTAGTCTGGCGAAGGATGCCAGTGGGTTCTCAGCCGAATCTCATGATGCAGGTCGGTGCGATCGATCCTTAGCGTGTCATAGCAACTGACCGCCGCCATGATTGTTTCGATTTCGTGATACCCGTCAGGCCGTTTACTGAGCAGTTCGAGAAACAGATTTAGCTTCGCAGGAGTGCGCGCATAGACACGACGGGGGAGAGACGCGGATGGCAAGGATAGGTCTCGGAACCGGCAGGAAAAGGCATCACGGACGATCGCACGCGATGAGCCTGTATGCTAACGCGCCGCAGAGCGTGATGGAATCACAATGTCAGAGAAAATAAGTCTCTTTTACCGCTTCCCCGATTTCGTTCATGTCCCGCTGCAACAAATCGACAAATTCATGCAATCCTTCTCGCAGGATTTGGCTCGCCTCGGTTTTTCGCAACTTCTCTTTCACCCCTGCAACCAATTTTGCTGCCCGGCTATGCCGGGGATCGGTGGCACCGCCGGCGATCGCGGCAAGCGAAGTCTCGATGTTTTCGATACAGAACAAAACCGAACGCGGAAACTCGTTGTGCAGCAAGAAAAAATCGACCACCGAATCGCTGCGAATCATATGATGCATCCGCCGATAGGCCTCGAACCCGCTGATCGAAAACAGCAGACTCGACCACTGCAGATCGTCATGCGCCGTCCCCACCGAATCGACTGTGGGCAAGAGGGTAAAATACTTGACATCAAGAATTCTTGACGTCTTATCAGCGCGTTCGAGCAATCGTCCCATATTCGCAAAATGCCAGGCAATGTCGTGCGACATCGTCGCATCCAAAATGCCCGTCAAAAGGTGACAATGCTGGCGAATTGTATCAAAAAACTCGGTCGGTGAATCGGGCGATGTCCCCGATCGTGCGGCAGAATTTACATAGTGATAAAGCGAATTGATTTGTTCGAACGCTTCAGACGATAACGACTCACGGACCGAACGAGCATTTTCGCGGGCATTGCGCAGTGCGGTAATCACCGAATTGGCATACTCCCGATCAAAGGCCATGAATCGTGTTACCGATTCGGCATCAGCAACCTTATAAGATTTGTCGAATACTTCGTCATCGCCCGTCGCGTTGATCAATGGCCGCCACGGTTGGTCAACGCCCATCGGTTGATCAAGCACAAGGTTCAACGTGACTTCGACAAATCGTGCAGTGTTCTCGGCGCGCTCAATGTAGCGGGCCATCCAGTAAATCGATTCGGCAACGCGAGAAAGCATGAGTGGTTCAGTAAAAGAAATCGCAGGGGAAGAATCTTGATAGAACGTTGGGGCTGGTCGGATCAAACATCATGATGCGAGTCGACTTCGCCATGGCCCGGTTCGGCGGCCACCCAGGTATCCTTGCTGCCGCCACCCTGCGACGAATTAACGACCAGCGATCCCTCGCGAAGTGCAACGCGGGTCAGTCCGCCAGGCAGAACCCAGATGTCTTTCCCATGCAAAATATAAGGCCTCAGGTCGACGTGGCGCCCCTTCAAACAACCATCCACCACCGTCGGCATACGCGATAAGGAAAGCGTGGGCTGAGCGATGAAGTTGCGCGGATCTTCTTTGATTTTTACCGCAAATTCGGCACGCTGTTCGGCCGTCGCATGCGGCCCGATCAACATCCCATAACCGCCTGATTCACCAGCCGGCTTGACGACCAACTCGTCTAAATGGGCAAGGACATACTTTCGGTCTTCCTCTCGATTGCAGATGTATGTCGGAACGTTCGGCAGGATCGGCTCTTCATTTAAGTAGTAACGGATCATGTCCGGTACATAGCAATAAACGACCTTGTCATCGGCAACACCAGTTCCCGGTGCATTGGCCAACGCCACATTCCCCTTCTTATAGGCATCCATCAAGCCTTTCACGCCCAAAACCGAGTCCTTGCGAAACACCGCCGGGTCGATAAACGTATCGTCCACGCGGCGGTAAATCACATCGACCCGCTGAGGCCCTTCGACCGTTCGCATGTAGACGAATCCGTCCTTGATCACGAGGTCGCGACCTTCCACCAGTTCGACCCCCATCTGATGCGCCAGAAACGAATGCTCGTAATACGCGGAGTTATAAATCCCTGGCGTCAACACAACGACGGTCGGATTGGCGACACGATCCGTCGCAAGGGACCGCAACATGTTGTACAAGCGTGCCGGATAATCGCTGACCGGACGCACCTTGCAGGTTGCGAATACTTGCGGGAAGTTTCGCTTCATCACCGCCCGGTTCTGCAGAACGTAGGACACGCCTGAAGGACATCGCAGATTGTCTTCCAGCACGAATACCGCGCCATCGGCATCGCGAATCAAATCGGTGCCGGTGATGTGACACCAAACTCCGCCGGGAGGCTTTAATCCCACGCATGGCTTAAGATAAGTCGATGCGCCTTCGATCAGATCGCGAGGCACGACCCCATCGTTTAAGATTGCTTTTTCATTGTAAACGTCATTGATGAACATGTTTAAAGCACGAATACGTTGCTTTAAACCCGCTTCGATATGACGCCACATCATCCAGCCGACTACGCGCGGAACGATATCGAAGGGGAAGATCTTTTCCGTTCCGCTGGAATCGCCATAAACGGCAAATGTGATCCCCATTCGATGCAGCGAGCGTTCGATTGCCGCTTGTCGCCGCAATAAATCACCACCCGGCAGGCGATTGATCACATCGACAAGTGGTGCGGCGTCCGGGCGTGGCTTTCCAGAAGCTTCGATTAATTCGTCGAAGAAATTCTCGGTAGCGTAATTTTCGAAAGAGATCGGATCGTGAATGACGGACACGTTGAGCGCTCATAGGAACGGTGCTGGTAACGACACAGCGGCGCGCCATTGCGCCGCCAAAGAAAGCGAGTTCGGGTTGCCGACCGGGCTCCGCCTGCCCAGCCATAACAGCCTAAACCATGACCCCGCCCAATGTCGAGCGGATGT
>DNWZ01000477.1 GCA_003506095.1 Planctomycetaceae bacterium
GAAGAATCAACCAAACGCTTTCGCGAAACCAGCTGGAAACGAAATTGACGGTTCTGCGTAAGCAGTACGAGGAAGAAGTGGCCCGCTTGGAGCAGTTCGGCGGGATGACAGCGGAATTGCAATTTGCCCAAGCGGAATTGGAGGTCGCCAATGACGTGCTCAAGAAGCTTCGTGATCGCGTAGCCGCGATCCGCACCGAGCGGCGTCAAGACGGCGCGGTTCGTTTGCTGGCGTCTGCCACACCGCCTAGGACACCGGTCGCGGAGTTCCCTCTGAAAAAGATGGCAATGGCGGGGGGCGCGGCGATGGCGGTTCCATTTTTCTTCGCGTTATTATGGGAACTTCGCGTCCGCCGCGTCACCGACAGTTCCATGTCCGGAGGCTTATCTCTGGTAGGTGAAGTCGCCCGCATGCCTGCAGGGACGCGGGGCACGAAGGACCGGCGAATTTTTCAGGAAAGCGTCGATACGCTTCGCTCCAATCTCTTTCTCTCGACCCGCTGGAAAGGCACTCGCTCGATTGCGGTCGTTAGCAGCATTTCTTCCGAGGGTAAAAGCAGTATTGCCTCCCAATTGTCGGTGTCGATTGCCAAAGCGACCGGGAAAACCGTACTGCTCGTCGATGCGGATTTGCGTCGTCCCGACCAGCATCGGCTTTTTGGCGTCGAGATGGGGCCTGGGTTGTCCGGGGTTCTTGCGGGGACAACGCCTTTGCTCGACGCGGTCAATACGAGCCTCGGCCATTTGATTCACCTGTTGCCCGCGGGCGAATTGACCGCTAGCCCGCATCGGTTGATGAGCCCCCAACGATTACAGGCATTCATGAAAGATGCGTTGAATTCCTACACCTATGTCGTGGTCGATACGGCGCCGGTACTGTCGGCAGGTGAGACCTTGGCGATAGCGGCGACCGTGGAATCGACGTTGCTTTGTCTCATGCGAGACGTTAGCCGCCTCGACTCAATCCGGCAAACAACCCGTCGGCTAGAGGCCGCCGGCGCTAAGATCGTGGGGACCGTCTTTAGCGGTGTGACATCGCGACAATACGCTTATCGATACGGCGACTATCACTACACAGTGAACGATGAGGACTTTGGCGATGTTGGCATCCGCGCTAGCCAAGATCTCTGAATTACTTTTGGCACAGTTTGAATCGGACTGTTGCTGTTAACCTGCGTGAATGTTCTGTCAATTCAAATCGCCGTCACGCCATGAAGACTTCAACCAACACACCAAATCCTCCCAACCCGGGTCACTTGGCAGGTACTTCGTCCACTCCGCGGCCTAGCGTTAGCGAAGACAAAAGAATTCGCCAGGGCACCGCGTCGCCGTCCTCGCCCGAATCGCTCGGTCGAGATTCGAAAGGGCATCTTGCCGAGGACGAAAAACGACGCGTGGAATGGCAATGGAATCGCCCTTTGTTGCTGACAACCATAGCCGTCGTGCTGTCGGTAACGGCGGCTTCGTTGGCCTCGTACAAGTTTCATACAACCCGTACCTCGCAGAGTTATATTGCCAGGGCGCAGCTCGCCCGTGAATCGGGTGACCTCGCCGGACAGGCTATGTTGCTACAGCGATATCTGCTAATCCACCCGGAAGACCTGGAGGCGGTCGTTACGGTTGCGATCGCAACCGATGATGCGGCCGAATCCGCGAGTCCCGCGGAGCGTGGGCCGGCAATCGATCGCGCCCGCCGTTCACTGAGCTCTTCAATCGGCCGGGTTGGCGCTCTAAATCCCGAGCAAGTCAAGGACCTTCGTGGCCGATTGATCAAGCGATTGATTCAACTGGGTGGTCCCTGGCATCGCGAGGCTGAGCGACAAGTGGTGGCGTTTGCCGCTGATGCAACCGACCCTCAGGCGAATCGGTGGATGGCGGATGCACTCGTCGGGCAGGTCCGATCGGCAACGTACGAATCGCGGCTCCCTGATAAGTACGACCCAGAAAGCGACTACTGGAATTGGCTCTCCCAGCAACAGCCCGGTGAGGTTCTGATCAAGGCCATCAGTCTGAATCCAAAAGATGCGGAACTGATTGGCAGCTTGGTGGAATTTTCGCAAGCGTCACCCGAGATGTTCGAACAGACTCAAGGCAGCGTGGAGCAGCGTGCCGCGGCGTTGGCGCAGCGGGTCGAAGCCACGTTGGAAGGATTGGCCGCAAACACCGATAGCCGCTCGCATTGGATTCGCTTTCGCTTTGAACAGGGGCGAGGGCAAATCGAACAGGCCGATCAGATTCTGTTGGCTGCCGCCGACGATGCGGCAATGCGACTCGAGTTGGCTGCCACCCAGGCATCGATTCGGGAGCCCGAGCCAAAAGGGGCGGGCCAGACGAGCGACAAGGCCGACTCCGATCGGCCGGCCAGCGATGATCCCGACCGTCAAGTGACCGTTCCAGGACGCGGTCTCAGCGAAGAGCAGGCCGCCGACCAAATGTGGGATTTCATTTTGCTCAGCGAAGCCGCACGCCGTGTGAGCGACGCGGATCCGCAACGGGCGCGGGCCTATTATGAGCAGTTGACCACCTATCGTCCCAGTTCGGTGTCCCCAAACATCTCGGAAAATGTGCACCTGCTTTCCGGACGGTTGATGCTGCAGCAGGGTGATGCGGAAGGTGCCATCGAGGTCTGGAAACGAGGACTCGCTGTCGTACCGAACAGCCTGGACTTGCTCGGTGCGCTCGCTCGTACACAGATATCGCGGTTGCAAATCAATCAGAGCCTGCTCGACGGTGTCGAGCTTCAGGACCTACCGTCGATCGCGGCCATGGCGGAACAAGACGGCGACATCGATCAGGCGAGGGCGACCGCGACCGCGACGCTGAAGCGGTTCAGGGACGCAGTTGATTCGTTGTCTAAACGAATGCTTCAAGCCTCCGAAGCGGAGCTACCACGTGATGCGAAAACGGCGTTAGGACGGCAAATCGAAATGGCTCGCTGGCGGGTCCAAGTTTTGGACGCTGGCTTGGCGACATTGGACAATCGCTCACTCGACGCGATCGCAGCTCTTCGATCGGCCCTCACATCGAACGCCGAGGTCCAGGATACCGAACGAATCGCCGTCGCGCTGCAACTGGCGTCGCTGTATCAGGCCGAAGGGTCCTGGGACCAAGTGGCGATGACACTGGAGGACGCCATCAAGCGGTCCCCCCAGGATGTCGCATTGCGAGCCCAAGCGGCCGATGCGTGGGCTCGCGCGGGCGATCAAAATCAAGCACGCCTGCAATGGCGGATGGTGGGACCTTCCCAATCGGTTGGTACGCAAGTTGCGCTGATCGAAGCTCAACTGCTTGAACAATCTCGACTGCCGCCTTCGCAACAGGATTACAGCGGTATGCGCCTCGCAATCCGGAATGCTCGTAATCGACAGGCTCGTCCGATCGCTGAACCCGTGTCCGCTGAATCCGTGTCCGCTGGTGTTAATGCGGTCAGCGATCCGAACGAACAAGCTTCGGAAACGGAGTTGTCAGGGCTCGATGCGGTGACGAGCGAGACGATCGCTAGACTCGAAATCGCTTCGGCTTTGATCCCGCCCGCGGGGATGGAGGCAGCGAGATATTGGCTGTCGCCTGAATTCGCGGAGTCCATTGCCGGGTTGGCGCAAGCGCATCCGAACGACCGATTGATCCAAGCTTTCGCAGCGGAACGATTGGCAATGCTCGATCGAAAAGAGGAATCCGAGCAGGCGTTCGATCGATTGACTCCTTTACTCGGCGACGATTCGATCGTCGTGGCTTTAGTACGAGCACGAATCAAAGCGAGTCAAGGTGACACACTTGGTGCAGCGGATTTGCTGATTTCGCACGCCGAGTCGCGAATCGCTGGGCGTCGGGAACGGGATACCGATAACGCTTTGCGAACAGCTGCCACGTATGCGCTCAGCGGATCCGAGCCGGAACTCGCCTACCGAACGCTATTAAAAATTCCCGCAAACCGACGCTCGCTCTCCACCGATTTCCTGTTAGCTCGTCTTGCTCAAAATCTACCACTGGATTCATCGGTTTTCAGTCAAGACGCGGCGGCGATTTCCCCCGAACACTTGTCGCGAGAATGGGAAAGCCGCCTGGAACAGCGCGAGGGAGAAACGGGTACCTATTGGCGGTTTTTACGCATCACGCGTTTGATTGCCCAATTGCAAAGCCGAGGGCAGGTTGTCAACCGCGATGACCCAGAGTTTCGTGAAGCGAAAGCACGGTTGAAAGAACTGCTGGCGTTGCGCCCTCGCTGGGGCGAAGCGATCTCGCTTGAGGGTTGGTTATCGGCATTGGAAGGCCAAACGAAGCGAGCGGTGGAGTTTCTTCGTCGAGGAATCGACGCCGGTGACCGTCGAATGCAAACGCGGTCCTACTATTGGCAGCAGCTGGTGATGCTGGGACGCGAGGCCGAAGTCGATGCGGACATTCACGCCGTGGCCGCAGCGAGTAGTCAGCCGGTTGAACAATATGCCACGACACGAATCCAGCTCGCCGTGCGCCAAGGCGACTATCAACGGAGTGTTGAAGTCGCTCGCCAGGCGGTCGATCAACGCCCTGAAGATCCCGTCGCCCAGCTCGTGTTCGCTCGCACCGCCGCGTTAGCGGCGATCCAGCCCGGACTGGCCGAGAGTAGGTCGGCGTTACTGCAGCAAGCCCGCCAAGCGGTTGAAATCGCCGCCTCGAGGGACGATGCGAATGAGATCTCGGTGGCTTCGGCGCGAATGGCCGTCACCGTTGCCGCAGGGGATGATGCAGCGATCCGTGCTGAAATCAGCAAGTTAGATGAGAGCACCCTGCCGGAGTTCGAGCGGTTGATGCTCAGCAGCCAAGCCTTGGTCGCGATTCAGGATTACGACGCGGCGCTAACTGCGCTGAAACAAGCCGATGAAATCCGCCCCTCTAGCCGCACGAAACTCGCAGTCGCGGCGCTGTATCGGCGCCTCAATCGTAACGAGGACGAAGTGGCTGCGCTCCGCCGAGCCCAACAACTTGACCCCAAAAATGCGATGCTGCGGAATCGGCTAGCCGAGACGCTAATCGCCCGTGACGGCAAGAAAATCGATTGGAGGGAAATCGAACAGTTGTTGAATGGCTCGGAAGGCGTCACGGAAAATAACACACTCCTGCACGCCATCTTGCTCGGGACGCGTGGGGATGAACAACAGCAAGACCGTGCGGTCACGATCCTGCGGGGCCTCATTCAGGAACGAAACGCGAGCAGCGACGATGCCGCACGCGCGCTCGCCGCCCTGCGGCGCCGGAAGCTGGAAACTTTGCTCGCGAAAATGGACGAAGCCACGGACGAAGCCACGGGTGAAGTCAAGGTATCATCAGAGCCGCGATCACCGGAAAGTAGATCCCCGGAGGCTGCGCAACTTGGACAAGAAGTTCGTGAGCTTTTCGATTCCCTTACTACCAAGATCCCATCTGAAGCGAATGACTTGTATCGATATGCAGACTTCCTGCTTCAACTAGGTGATGCTGACGACCTCGTTAAAGTCGCTCACTTGCTGGAACGTCTAAAAGTTCTTCCACGAGGTGCCGTTGCATCCCTGGAGATCGGTATTCGCTACGCTCAGAAAATGGGCAATCAGGCAGGGTTGCCCGCGATCGTCAAACAGTGGGTTGACGGGGTCACGCTCGACGGGGGCCTGGATAGCAATAACGCGGCTGCAATCGCCGGTGCATCGCTTGTCAAACTTGGGTTTGCGGCAGAAGGACTGCGATGGCTCCAGCAGGCCTACGAACAAGACTCAAAACTCTTAGCCAATTACGTCATCACACTGGTGCAACTCGAACGGGCGAATGAAGCCACAGAATTGTCAGCCAGCCATTACGAAAAACATCGAGATCGGGATTCTGCCTTGCTGCTCAGCGAACTGCTGCTCAGTCAGCCCGAGACGGAACGCAATCCGACTCACCAGCAGTTGGTGGACCAGGCGGTTAGGAATTTCAATGACGACGCCCCCCTGTTGGAAAGCGCCGCCACCCTTCGCATGCAACAAAACGATTACGCCACCGCAATCGATCTTTTCCAACGCGCTCAAAAAATCGCCCCGCTGCGGGTGCGCACCTTGAACAATTTGGCAATGGCCTTGTCCGAGGTACCAGGTCGAGAAGCCGAGGGACTTCCAGCAATCGAACAAGCGATCAATCTTGCTGGAGAAATCCCGGAGTTGCTCGATACCCGGGGAGTCGTGCTGCTGAAGGCACGCAGGCTGGTGGAAGCAGAACAAGTCTTGCGTTCCGCAACTGCAAAAGCACCAGACGAACCCCGATACCAGTTCCATCTCGTTTTGAGTCTGCTGCAGCAAGGTAAGCAAGAAGAGGCAATGCGCTACTGGGGACAGTTGCAGATCGATCAGTTGGATCTAAGCGGCCTAACATCCGCCGAGAAACAGCTCCTCGAACAAATGAAGCAAACTTTTGGCAGCTAAGTTTACAGAACCCACAAGCCCGAAGCGCCAGCGAGTGACACAGATCCCACAGCCCGAAGCGCCAGCGAGTGACAACGCAAAAGCACCGCATAGAACCGACCCTCCCGTAGGAGTGACCCGGCTCCCAGCCCCGGGAGAAAACCGATGTTTTGCGTCAGCACCTTCTCTCGCAAAATTGGGAGAAATAAAAAATTTTCAATATTCATACTTCAATTTTTTTCCATGAACGATCACTCACACACAGCTTGAATGAAACGAGATTCATGTGAACACAGACAAAGAAACAGCCACGTCCACCCCGCAACCGATCCCGCGGTCTCGCTTGCGAACACCATTCGCGATCGTCATCGCAATGACACTGCTGTCGGCGGTTGTGCACGGCTACAGCGATGGACGTTGGGCCAGACCAACCGATTGGATGGCTCAGGGACAACGTCTTGCTCAGTTACCCGAGCGGTGTGGCCCGTGGGTGCTATTGAAAACCATGGAGCTGGATGAAAACGCAGCCCGGATATTGAGATGCTATGGATCGGCCGTCCGCGCTTATCGAAATGAGCAAACGAAAGACGTCGTCACCGTAGCCGTTTTATTTGGCCCCCGCGGTCCAATCGCAGTCCACACACCTGAAATCTGTTACAGCTCGGTCGGAACCGCACAGCTGGGTGAACGAGTCAGGAATTCGCTGGATGTTGCCGGGCAATCGCAAGCGTTGTGGAGCGTGCGTTTTGCTGAAAAGGGTTCGGACGGAAGTATGGGCGAACCGTCATTCGAGGTTTGGTATGCATGGAGCGACGGCGAAGCCTGGCTAGCTGCGGAAAAACCGAGGTTCTGGATGACACCGAACCTCTACAAAGTTCAGGTGGCCGGACCAGTCGGTCAAAAAGGAACTCCGCCATGCGAGGATTTTTTAAAGGAATTTCTGCCACAACTTGCCCCCCTTTTGGGAGCGTCTGAAGAACCCTCGTTAGTGGCTAAGGCAACCGATCCATTCAGCAGCTCACGTGTCGAATAATCTGTTAAAAAGGTCCTTTTCAGATTATCTATCGTCGATTTCTTTCAACGAAACTTGCGGTTATCATGTCTACGATTCAGCTCCCCCAGCAGCCCACCAATTCTGTTACCAGCACCGCAGAAAGCATTCCATTAGCAGCCGATCGGCAGCGTTTCTTTCGTCGCAAGTACCTACTGGACCAACTGCTCGCATCACTGCTGCTCGTGCTCACCAGTCCGCTGACGTTGCTGCTGGGTCTGCTGGTCCGGTTAACATCACCAGGGCCTAGTTTTTACAAGCAGGAGCGTATGGGGATCGGCGGAAAAACGTTCGAAATGATTAAACTACGGTCGATGTTCGTTGATGCCGAAAAGGAGGGCAAGCCGATATGGTGTGTCAAAGGGGATCTGCGGATCACGCCTCTCGGTAAGGTGTTGCGGAAGCTGCATTTAGACGAATTGCCTCAATTGCTAAACGTCGCACGCGGCGAGATGTCTTTAGTCGGCCCCAGACCGGAACGGCCGCTGATTTGTGAGTCACTTGCGAAAGATATCGACGGGTACTATCAGCGACTTAATGTGAAACCTGGTATCACCGGGTTGGCGCAAATCAACCTACCACCGGACGAGTCGCTCGAGGACGTGCGGCGGAAACAGGCCCTTGACCTATATTATATTGAACAGGCCGGTTTCGGTCTGGAATTGCGAGTATTGCTAGCCACGGCAATGCGGGTTTTCGGTGTCCGGGATACCTTGATCCTGCGGTTGATGCGTTTGTGTCGCCGCTGCCTGTTGGTCGAGCAAGGCTTGGCACCGCAGACGTCCAATGCCTGTCAGTGCAAACGAGTTTTCAGATCGCGCAGCGAAATCAGCCTCGTACAATTTCCAGCCCCAGATTTAGTTAGCTGCGATTCCGGTCGCATCGACTCAGCCCTGCTGCCCCAAGCTCAGGCCCACTCTGGCCCACGACGCCCCAGGTGACGGATATCGCGCGGCGCTCGGATTCATGGAACCCAGCGCGATCTTGATGGCTACTTTCGCTGCCTGCCTATTGCTGCGGCAGTCGATGATCTCGTTCAACAAGCCCCATGTCCCCACCAGCAATCCATGACCTTTTGCAATGCGATGACCGTTGACGTCGAGGACTACTTTCAAGTTTCGGGTTTTTCCGCCCGCGTTTGTCGACGCAATTGGGACCGTTATGAATGTCGTGTGGAAACGAGCACGAACCGTTTATTATCGCTACTCGATGAGGTTCAAGTACGGGGTACGTTTTTTGTACTCGGCTGGGTGGCTGAACGCTACCCTGCACTGATACGCCGCATTGCCAAGGCGGGCCATGAAATCGCTTCTCACGGCTACTGGCATCAACTCGTTTACGAACTAACGCCCGAGGAATTTGTCGCGGACATATCAAATAGTCGTGACGCGATCGCAAACGCCTGCGGCCTGCAGGTGGAAGCCTATCGGGCACCCAGTTTTTCGATCGTCCAACGTTCACTTTGGGCGTTGGACTTGTTGGCTGAGAATGGCTTTACGATCGATTCGAGTATTTTTCCAATCGGAGGGCATGATCGGTATGGAATACCCGGCGCTAGGGAAGAAATTCACGACTTAGCGACTCCGCACGGTTCGATCTGCGAATTTCCGCCCTCGGCATGGTCGCGACCGCCACTGCATTTGCCGATCGGCGGCGGCTACTTTCGCCTATTCCCTTTGCGATTGACCACCGCAGCCATCGACGGCGTTCGTCGCCAAGGACGGCCGGCCATGTTTTACATCCATCCTTGGGAGATCGATGCCCAGCAGCCGCGCATCGACCGTGTCTCCCGGAAGACCAGGTTCCGGCATTACGTTGGCCTCCAGCATACCGAACGACGGTTGCGGCGATTGTGTCAGACTCAACCGTTCGACACGTTGTCGGCCGTGATCAAGTCCGTCAAAAGTCGGCGAACGCCGGCGACGTGTCATTGACCCGAAGCAGCGATCGCCAGACAGTCGCAAGCGTGACGCAGCCCTCGTTGTCGATTTGACGATTGGCCTAACAACGACCGCTGGCGGCGCAAGCACTTGCGGAAGCTCAGCGAAGCCGAGGCCGCCAAGTGTGATCCTGCCGTCGACGAGTTCCGCCGGTTCGCCAAACGCCGCGATGTCCGTAAGCAGGTGGCCATGACGATCGGAAAAGCACCCCGATCTGGATGCTCGGATCGGCAGGGAGGCCGGCCGTCAACACCTGACCTGACATGCCAGGCGAAAACAGCTTCGAGCGGGACAGCGGAACCCTCCTTGCGACGGAGGCGTTTCGCAGCGACCAGGCCGATACCAGTTCGGTCGAAAGCACTTTCAATGCGGCACCCCTTATTTCTATTTCTTGCGAGTCGGAAACGGGACGCGAGGGGAAGGCAGTGGTCGCCGGCAGGGGCAACCACTGCCAGGTTGAATCTGCACCAACGCCCTCGCCAACAGGGAGGTCCGACCCATATCCCCGACCCGGCGAAGCAGCACACCCGAACGACCGGCCACACAGGTATTTCGCGAAGCTTTCTCCCGCCGGAGCCGCCGCAAGGCAAGCGGCTTTCAGGGCGGCGGCTGTTGAGTCTCCTCAGTGTGCGGATCGAGTGTGCAAAATAAGCGTGCGATCGCCCACGTGTGTGACACCCGCGGCGCGCGTCGAGGGTGGCTGCGCGGGATCGAAAATACCCGATCGCGTCACTGCAGCACGGAGCTGACCCGCAATTGGCGCGCATCCTGCCTTGGTCGCTGGGGTGCGGGCAAAGCATGATTCGCAGCGGTACTCGCCCCGAGGCGGCAGTTGGTCGTGTTTGTCAGTTCTGCGGCTTGGAATTTTTTCTGGGAAGTTCGAACGCGAACGGAGCGCGAGGGAGACGATCGGACATCGCTAGCGCGCCGACCCGGCCCCGCGATCGCTGCGCTGGCCAAAAGATAGCGATTTAACAACCATTCCGCGTCGCTCCCCACCCCGAACCGTCACTGCACAGGCCCCGGGAGCATAGATCTGCGAGCGAAGGTCAATCCCATGGGCACACCTAAGTGCACAAGACAGTCGCCTGTTCCGTCCATTGGCATTAAATGTGCGGTGGGGGTTAGGGCAGTCGGGATTCGGGTGTGACGTCACCCAAGGGGACGAGGTCTGTCTAGGCAAAAGTCCGGCGACTGATCCGAGCGTTGATTTGCAGTCAAGGCATTCGCTTCACACTGCACACGCACACTGCACACGCACACTGCACACGCACACTGCACACGCACACTGCAGTGTGCACAGCAGTGCGGTGTGCCGTGCAGCGAGGAACTGCAGCGAGTGCACGTTCGGCCCATGAGTTCACCGGATTCTCACAGTCAGCGTCTTGCTGTGGTTGGCATGAAGAATGCAGTGGTTCGGCAAGCGAAACTCGGGTGTGGTGTCACCCAAAGGGACGAAGTCCGCGCCGTGGGAGAGCCGTGGGAGAGCCNNAGAGCCGTGGGAGAGCCGTGGGAGAAATGGGAGACTCTGTTTTGATCGCCGTTTCACGCCCAATCGATTCTGTCATCGCGACGCCGTCGGTTGAGCCCAAGGCGTTGTCGCACGAGGGGGCGATGAGGAATTGTTTGCTGATCACTCAGCGTTTCCCCTATCCGCCCGACCGCGGCGATCGGATTCGGTCCTATCAGATGTTGCGGTTCCTGAGCCGCCGGTCGCGGGTTTGGCTCGCCTGCACCGCCGACGACGAACCGACGGCCGACCAGGTCGATCATGTCCGCAAACTTTGTGGCGGCGAAGTGTCGGTCCATCCGATCGGCCGTCGCGAACGGCTGATCGGTGCCGCGTCGCAAATGGCACTCCGGCGATCCGCGACGCAAGGGGCGTTCTATTCACGATCGATGTACCGCACGCTCGCCCGATGGTCGCAAAGCCATAAAATGGACGCCGTGCTGACCTATTGCAGCAGCATGGGGCCGTACCTCAAAGCGCTGCATCAGCGGCCGCCCAAAGTCGTCCTCGACCTGGTCGACCTCGACAGCCAAAAGTGGCGTGATTATGCCAACGCCAGTGGTGGGCTCAAACGCTGGCTTTATCTGCTCGAGGCACGGCGCGTTCACCAACTAGAACAACGCTTGGCCGGTGCGAGCGACCATGTCGTTTTGGTGAGCCAGCAGGAGGCGGAGCTGTTCCAGCATCACCACAACGGCCACAGCGCCGACGCGCTCTGCAACGGCGTCGACACCGAATACTTCGCCCCGGAAGCCATTGCCCCCGATCGCGTCGCCGCCCACCGGCGGGGGCAACCTCAATTCGTCTTCGTCGGCGTTTTAAACTATCAGCCCAACGCGTCCGGCATCATCTGGTTTTGCAGAACGATCTGGCCGGCGATCCGTCACCTTTGGCCCGCCGCCCAACTCGATATCGTCGGTCGCTCTCCGACGACTGACGTCCTGTCGCTGGGCATGATCCCTGGAGTATACGTCGTCGGGTCGGTCGAAGACGTACGGCCGTATCTGTTGGCGGCTGATGTCGCGGTCGCGCCGCTGCGGATCGCCCGCGGCGTTCAGAACAAAGTCTTGGAGGCGCTCGCGTCGGGATTGCCCGTGATCGCGACGCCGCAAGCGGCAACCGGCGTCGCCCCCAGCCCCGGTTTGGTCACCGCCAACCTGCCTGAGCAGTGGATTGAGGCGATTCGTAACTTAACCGCCACCCCCGACCATCACCACCGCATCGGCCAAGCCGCCCGCCACCACGTGCAGCAGCACTACAGTTGGGAAGCCAAGCTGCAACCGCTGACCGCCTACCTCGGCCTGGCCCAATAACGCCCGCTCGTGATCACGGAAACGGGGTCAGGAGTCAAAAACCGGAACGGCCCGGAGGGTGCTTCGCATTTTTGACTCCTGACCCCCTTTCCGGTTCGCAAAGCAAACCTAGAAACGATCACCTAGCAACTTGGGACTGATATTCACCCTATTGATGACCTATGGCGGCTCGTTGGTCGCCCTGGTCCGCCCCTATTATGGCTTCTTGATCTACGTCTGTTTTTCGATCATCCGTCCGGAGTCGCTATGGCACTGGTCGGTACCGGCGGGGAACTACAGCCGAATCATCGCGATCTCGTTCTTGATCGGTTGGGCGATCAACGGGTTCGGAAACTGGCGTCTCGGCGGGGCACGTCGACCGGCGATGATGTTGGCCATGTACTGGTTTTGGGCATTGCTCAGCACGCTGTTTTGCCAAGAGCCTCAGGTGGGGCTAGCCTTTCTTGAAAATATGGCGAAGATCGTTCTTCCTGCCATTGCCGGCCTGACGCTGATCAACTCACGCCGCGACGTCTACGCACTCGCTTGGACGATCGCGGGCAGTATCGGTTACGTCGCCTATGACCTCAACAATTCCTACTTCAGCGGGTTCAATCGATTAGAATTTGCCGGTTTCGGCGGCATGGACAATAATTCCTGGACCATCGGGTTGGTGACTGGCGTCGGATTTTGCTTTTTCCTGGGGCTGGCTGAAACGGTGTGGTGGCGTCGGTACCTGGCCTGGGGCTTTGCCGCCTTCCTCACCCACGCTGTGCTCTTCTCCTTTTCTCGCGGCGGCATGTTGGGGTTGATTGTCGTCGGCATGGCCACCGCTTGGCTGATCCCCAAGAGCCCTAAGAACATTGCCTTGATGACGCTGGGATTGGTCGTCGGGCTCGCGATGGCGGGGCCGGAAGTCGTCAAGCGGTTCAGTACCACTACCAATACCAGTTTGACCGGTTCGAGTGACATCGAGGCGTCGGCCGAAAGCCGCATCGAGCTTTGGGGGATCTGTTTGCGGATGACGGCGGAAAGCCCGCTGTTCGGAAAGGGGCCGGACCATTTCCCGCTGTTGGTGCATCTCTACAATGTGCAGGGAACAGCGGGGATGCAGTACAACCAGGGCAAAGAGGCTCACACGCTCTGGTTTCAGATCGCCGCGGAACTGGGGATACCCGGTGTCATGTTCCTGTTTCTCTACTATGCACTGACGGTCACGGGGCTTTACCGATACACGCGGCTGGATCGAACCGACAGCCAGGGGCTGACTCCCGGCGCGACGGCCCGCATGGTCACCGCCGCACTGGTCGGCTTCATCGTTTCGGCCCAATTCGTCACTCTCGAGGGGCTCGAGATTCCCTACTACGTCGCGATCGTCGGCCTCGGCTCGCTGAAATTAGCGACCACGACCGAGGCGCACGAATCGGATGGGGAATCGGATTGCGAATCAACGGGCGGCGATTCGTCCGATTTCCATGAGCCAACCACCCCCTGGGCCGAGTCGTTCGTTGGTCAGCCCTTGGGTGTATCGTGACCTTGAAACGCCCCGATTCGGGATCGGTGACCAATGCCGGAAGTCCCGGTGGTCGTTCCAGCCTATGGGACTAAGCACCAATGACCCGCGCAGCAGAAGTCGACCACGAAAGACACGAAAGAGTCGCCATCCCGTAGCGGAAGTCGCAGAGACTTTCGTTCCCCCGTGTTTCCAAACGCCACCGAAACTCTCTGAGAGTTCCGCTACGTTAAAACCACCGAACACTAATTAAACCCAGTCAGCTTTTCGTGTTATTCGTGTCTTTCGTGGTTAAACCTTAACATCCGGTACCTGTGCGGCTTCTAAAGTGGTTTCGTAACCCTTCTCCCATACCAAACATCGCCGCTCGAACGACTGCTCAACCCGACCAGACCCGCTTGGTGATCACGTCGCAACGCGACGCGATCATCATTTCCATCGATCATGCCTAACGCCACGCCTTCTACGCTCCAGTCCGAACCGTCCGAACCGATTTCCGGCGATGCGGTACCGCCCGTCATGCCCGAATCATCGGAATTGACCGCGGGCCACATCACGATCATCGAGGCTCGCAAGGGATTGCAACTGTTCGACTGGAAAGAACTGGTCGCCTACCGCGACCTGTTCCGATTCCTGATTTGGCGTCAGATCAAAGTCCGTTATGCTCAAAGCTCGATCGGATTCGGATGGGCGATCATCCAGCCGCTGTTTTCGATGATCCTGTTTACCGTCATCTTCGGCCGTCTTGCCCAGATCGACAGTGACGGCGCGCCGTTCGCGCTCTTCAGTCTAGCGGCGTTACTGCCGTGGACCTACTTTTCCAACGCGATCAACGACGGCGTGGCCAGCCTGGTCGGCGAAGCGAATATGCTCCGCAAAGTCTACTTTCCGCGCCTGTTGCTGCCGTTGTCGGCCGTGGCGGCCAAGCTGGTCGATTTCGCGATCGCCGCCGGCCTGATGGCTATCCTGATGCTCATTTACCTGTGGATGCCGCCGATCACGATTTTGTTATTGCCACTGGTGATGATCCTGATGGTCGCCTCAGCCGCCGCGATCAGCATTTGGTTAACGGCGCTGGCGGTTCAGTACCGCGACGTCAAGCACGCGATGACCTTCGTCGTTCAGCTTGCGATGTACGCCAGCCCCGTGGTTTATCCGACCAGCCTCATTCCGGAACAGTTCCGTTTGCTCTACGCGCTCAACCCGATGGTAGGAGTGATAGAAGGGTTCCGCAGCGGCCTGCTCGGCACCCAGCCGATGCCCTGGGACCTGCTAGCCGTCGGCACCCTCAGCACCACCGTCATGTTGCTAACGGGCCTAGCCTTCTTCCGCAACAAAGAAAAGATTTTCGCGGATGTAGCGTAAGGGGCAGGGGGTGAGTAGGGCAGTGGGTAACGAAGGCAGTAGGTAAGTGGGGCAGTGAGGGCAGTAGGACTAAAGTACAATTGAAATCCCAACAAACACTATTGAGTTCGTACCCGCCAACTGCCTTACTGCCTTACTGCCCTACTCACTCACTTGCCCACCAACTGCCTTACTGCCCTACTCACCCACCCACTCCCCCCATGCATAAGCCCCATCGCGACTTACGAGTCTGGCAGCAAGCGATGGACTTGGTCATTGAAATCTACGACGCAACTAGGCAGTTCCCGTCTGAAGAGAAGTTTGGATTAACCTCCCAGATGCGCCGCTGTGGGGTTTCGATTCCATCGAACATTGCCGAAGGCGCCGCGAAAAGTTCTCAATCCGATTACGCACGGTTTTTAACGATCGCTATCGGCTCCGTCGCCGAACTCGACACTCAGCTCGAACTGGCACGACGGTTGAGATTTCTATCTGAAGAAAACCACAAGAGTCTGGATCAGAATTTAGAGAGCATCAGTCGCATGCTGGTCGCCCTACGGCATTCCGTCCGAAAAGCTAACGACTCTTAACCTACTGCCTCACTCACCTACTTACCCACTGCCGCTTCTCCATGTCTTCCCCCGTCATTTCCGTCGAGCACCTTTCCAAAGCCTATCGCATCGGCCTGAAGGAAGAGATTCCCGACACGTTGATGGGCGCGATGAAAAACGTCATCACGGCCCCATGGAAAAACTTCAAGGCGCTACGCCGCCTCAACACCTCGACCGACTCCCCACTCCCCACTCCCCAATCCCCAATCCCCGCTTCCCCACTCCCCAATCCCCAATCCCTACTCCCCAATCCCTCCTCCCCCGACACCCTCTGGGCCCTCCGCGACGTTTCCTTTGAGATCAACCAGGGCGATGTAGTCGGGATCATCGGCCGCAACGGCGCCGGCAAGAGTACATTGCTGAAGGTCTTGAGCCGGATCACCGAACCGACGAGCGGTCGGGTGGTGATTCGTGGCCGAGTCAGCAGTCTGCTGGAGGTGGGGACGGGATTCCATCCGGAGCTGACGGGACGGGAAAACGTCTACATGAACGGGACCATCCTGGGGATGCGGAAGAAAGAGATCGACCGTAAGTTTGAAGAGATTGTTGAGTTTTCAGGAGTGGAAAAGTTTCTTGACACGCCGACGAAGCGTTACTCATCCGGGATGCAAGTGAGACTCGCGTTTGCGGTTGCCGCACACCTGGAACCGGAAATCCTAATCGTCGACGAGGTGCTAGCCGTTGGGGATTCCGAGTTTCAAAAAAAGTGCATTGGCAAGATGCAAGACGTAGCGAATGGTGGGCGAACGGTGTTATTTGTGAGCCATAACATGGCGGCGATCGAAGCATTGTGTTCCAGCAGCATTGAACTGAGTGGTGGACGAATCGCCGCAACTGGTGAAACTCATAGCGTACTTAGCCATTATCGCAAAAGAGCGTTAAAAAACGTAATGGGACAAAATGAAGATAGGTTCAGTCATGCGAAATACATTAAAAAAGGTGAATTGTTTGATCAGGAAGGCAGCAAAACAAACACAATACCTCTGGGAACGACATTCCATCTTGCAATTCGCATCCACATCGCAAGTCCATTAGATAATCCCCACATAAGCCTCGGTATCGACACAATCGCCGGCGAACGCATGCTTTCACTATCAATGCCGCCGTCAAATCAGTGCGAATTAAAAAAAGAAGAAACAATTGAAATAAGCTGTCAAGTTGATGAATTTCCATTATCACCAGGAGAGTACAATCTCAAAATTGCTTTATTAAATCGAGGACGTTTGATTGAAGTAGTGGAACCGGTTGTTCCATTTACCGTCGTAGACGCGGAATTGTTCGGTGGAGGACAGGGATTCACATGCGGGCGGTGTGTTGCCAACGCAACTTGGGCTTCTTCGGTCCTCAGGGAAAATTAATAAACGCGAAAGCGGAAGCTTCTTATTCAAGTACTTCGAAATGAAAATACACTACTACAGCCCAAAATCTGACCCAACAATTGACGCACGTTTCAGAAATTTCGGAGACGATTTAAATGCGACGCTCTGGGACGAATTATTTCCAGGATTACTTGACGAAAACGAGACGACGATATTCTCTGGCATAGGGTCGCACTTAAATGAAGGATTCGCGAAAAGGTTCGCGAGTCACAATCATGTCATTTTTGGAACAGGCTGGGGGTATGGTGCGCCAGTCCAAAGCCTGGGCACTCGATGGAAGCCTTACTTCGTGCGTGGGCCACTTACGGCAGAAGCATTAGGCCTCGAGCCATCCGCAGCAATTACTGACGCTGCGGTTCTTATTCGGCTGGTTTATCGGTGCGCCAAACCGAGGGACATTCCCATTGCATTTATGCCACATGTCGCGAGCATGGAAGCCGCCGGATCAACGTGGGAGATTATGTGCCAGGAGCTCGACTATCACCTAATTGACGTCAGGAAGCCAGTGCAAGATGTGTTGGTTGACCTGGAGAGAACGCAACTCCTATTAACTGAAGCGTTGCATGGCGCAATAGTTGCGGATGCGCTACGCACCCCCTGGTTGCCATTCGTTTCTAACCAGACAATTTCATCACTTAAATGGCGTGATTGGTGTGCGTCGATAGATGCAGACTATCTTCCCGTCCAACTGCCGACGCTCTGGAAAAATTCAGGAAAGGCATCATTATTTGGAGATATGAAAATGAACGTGAAGCTCAAACTGCTCAAATCTGCAATGAGGAGAATGCCCACTGTTTCAAAGCCATTCCTGAGCTCTGATATTACCATTCAATCGTTGACTGATCGGCTAGCCGCTAAGGCTGAAGCACTGCGGGTTGATTATCGAGTTCGCAACTCGGAAAAGCCAGTGCCACCAATAGTTTATTAGCGATTTGGATTGCGCCCTCGCCTAGCGGATAACAGTGATTGTGCTAGAAAAGTTTGAAATGAAAAAAAACCTAATTTTCACGATTGCAATAGGTCCGCATCAGAATCTTTTTCGCGGCTGCATTCAAAGTCAACGCCTTTATGCGTTAAAGCACGGGTATGAATTTCTTGTAATTGACAAGGCACCGCGGAGTTTGTTGCCAGAGGAAGCGTCTTGGCTGAAGATCGGAATGATAAAGGCTGCGCTCTTGTATGGATATGACTGGGTGGGTTTTATCGATGCGGACTGCGATGTACGGCCACATGCACCGTGTTACGTCCAGCAGTTCGAGAGGTTTGGTCATGAAAAATGTCTTTACCTAGCGCCAGGTATCTCGAATCGCTTGAACGCCGGTGTGATCTTTGCCCGAAATGCGACTGGGTCGGTAGCATTTTTCGATGAAGTTGAGCGCAACGCGGATATTGAGGTGTCTGCGGAAGATTCCGCACCATATGAGAATGGGCACGTTATTCACTTTGCTCGCGGAAATCCTGCGCTGCAGGTGATTGATCACAGATTGTGGAACAATAACTCTCAATTAGATCACGATAGCTATATTCAGCATTACAGCGGAGGTCCGCTGCGAGTTTGGTACATGGAAAACCGAATTCGATGGTTGTTCGCGAAAAAACTGGCTCGCAAATCAAAAGCTTGCTTGAAAAAGATCGGAGTAAACGCTTTTGGAAAAAGCGTCGAGGAAGTGAGGCTAGAAAGCCTTGGTAAAGTCAAACCAAATCCACCAATGTCTCGACGACTCAATGAACTACGGCCATTCTACAAGAGTAAATATGCCGTTTTTAAATTCATGCCTGATAAGATTACCGACATTTAGTTCGGATGCCCGAGTTTGCGTCAATTGACAAAGGCAATAATGCGTAAGGAAAATAAAAAAAATTTGATGATTTTAAGCAATAGCCCGTACTGTAATGGTGGCTTTCAGACGTTAACGAGGGAGCTTGGTCTATCCATCCTTGAACGCGGCGGCGAGGTGCAATTTGTTTGCTTCCAAGCAAATCCATATCGCGTGTTGCAGGAGAGTTTCCCCCAATCTTGTTGCTTTCGATCTCCTCCAGAAATGAATACACGGAACATACGGCCTTCAAACTTAAAAAAAGCTTATGATTTGCTGAGGCTGCACAAACCCGACGTACTGTTCTTTTGCAATAGCGGCACTCCAGATTTTCTACCATTCATGGTAGCTGCACGCTGGGCAGGTGTTTGTCATGTAGTAGTTCATCACGGAACTGACGTTGACCTGCCTCCGGAATTGGGTCGCAACAAGCACTTCGGGGGACTTGTTCCTGGCCTAGGTTTGTGGCGGAAGGAGCTGATTTATTCCTGTCGATTTGCGTTTCGTAGGGCCTCTTTGATTTTGTTTAACAACGATTCGCAAATGGAAAATTGGCGAAGTGAGTTGCGTCTTACAAACCAGCAAACCGCACTGTGGTATCCGCCGATGGATTTAGCTGCTTTTGGACGCGACACGGATATTCGTGAAAAGCTTCGCCGGGAAATCGGCGTGTCTAGCAATTTTGTTATCGGGTGTGTGGGCCATCTTAATCGCCAGAAGTCTTTCGATGTAGCCATTCGGGCGATGGTCAATTTGAAAGGGCGTATGGACGACGCGGTTTTGGTAATTGCTGGAGAAGGAGGTGACCGTCAGAATTTGGAAAAGATGGTTGCAGATTTGGACTTGCAGAAGAATGTTATATTGCTTGGAGATCGTAATGATATACCGGAATTAATGAACGCATTTGATTTGTTTTGCCTTCCTTCCACGCTGGCGAACGAGACGTTGGGAATTGTCATTCTCGAAGCGATGGCAACGGGAGTTCCCGTAGTTGTTTCCGATTTGCCAGGGCCGGCACGTCTGTCCCAGCAGGGGCGCGCTGCGATTACGGTACCTGCTGGAGATCATGTAGCACTTGCAGATGCTTGGTGTCGCGTGTGTGGCGATGAGGGGCTTCGGCAATACTTGGTAGCGAACGCCTTAAAGTATGTACGGCAGTGTGATAGATCATATGTTTTAGATGATTTACTTGCGAGACTTGGCGAACACAAAGGCAAGCGAGACGACTCGTCAGCTTACATTGCCGACGGAGCCTGTTAAGATAAACGCCAAAGCATTCCCGAATTGTTCACCCAAAGTGAAGAAGTTTTAAAATCCATCGCGTGATCTGCCGCGTTTAATGGGTTAGAAACACATTCACTTAAGCTCGGAGAGGATTACGTGTATTGAGTGAAGGACAAGTTAACCTGTTTGAGCCAGAATTCAATCGCAGCATCAAGATTCAGTACATCGATCAGCGTCTCACTTCCAATGCTGGTGTCATCGGCGATGGGCTACTCGGCACAATGCGATCTGGACCGCCTCGCTCACGATCAAGCTTTTCGTGCTGCGGTCTGGAACCGATCGGGTGACGAAGTGATCCATCAGCGACTGGCCAGTCAGCCAACACCGTCCCGATTGATCGACATCCTCACCAACAACACCTCCAATCTCGAAGTTGTCCGCAATGGATTTGCTGACACTATACAACGACATGTGTTCGCTTCGGGTGGAGTGGCGGAGACCTGTCGCGTCAGCAACGTGTGATCGGCTTGATGATTGCCGGATATTAAAAGTTGTTGCGGGACGGCGAGTGGACTGCGGAGATTCGCCGGGCGCTGCGCCGTCGAATCGATCGGGATTGCTTTTGGTGTCAGGGTTATTCAACGCTATGATAATCAGACCAACGGCGCGACGCGTTGTCGGTGTTTAACCGTGGATTAATCTATTGGCCGTGGGAAAGGCGGTACTGGAAAACGTTTTGTACGCGGTCTGTCGTCACATTACTTCAGGGATCACGGTCTTGTCATTGAAATCAATTGTCAGCACGCGTCTTCCGAAATCGGTGAGAGAGATGATTTGGTGCCTCACAGATTCGGAGTATCGCGGAAAGCTAAGGTCAATCCGAGAGCTTCGTCGTAGGCAGGTATCAGCCGCAAAGCAAATTGCAGCCCAGACTGGTGGAATCGTGTCATCTGGGCCGTTCGCCGGCATGGCCTATCCGACGGATGGACGATTTCCGCAGAAGTTACTCGGTACTTACGAACTGGAATTACATTCGATATTGGATGAAATATCCAATAACAACTATGAGCGAGTGATCGACATTGGCGCCGCCGAGGGGTTTTACGTCTGCGGGTGTGCGAGGATGTTCCCAGCAGCAATTATTATCGCGTTCGAAGCGAACGGCGATTTGCATTCAACCATTCGTGAATTGTCCGAACTAAACGGCGTCGCAGAGAAAGTTAAGATACGGGGTCTGTGCGAACACACCGATTTAGCGAGAGCGATTGAGGTTTTAGGACGAACACTCATCGTCTGTGATGTAGAAGGTGCGGAGAATGAACTGCTGGACCCAAATGGAATTCCACGAATTAAACAAGCGGACTTAATCGTTGAAGTTCATGATCATCTATGCGATGGCACATCCCAGCGACTGCGTGAGCGTTTTTCGCCTACCCATTCAATCAAGCAGATTTCATCAATGCCACGTTTGCTGGGTGATTTTCCGACGAGTGTAAGTCTGCCCACAAATCTGATTGCCGCGGCGATGGACGAGAGTAGGCATCCTGGAAGTCAATGGTTTTGGATGACGGCAAAAAACAGATAGTTGTAGTCACTTCGTCACTTATGAAGCCCCTCTTCCTCACCAATAACCCAAACCTAAGCAGCACGTCACGGATTTTGCAATCGTGGCTTGTTCTTGGGGAAAAACATGGGATGCGAGGTGTAGTCGTGGGACGTGCGGAGGGTGACCTTGTTGAGTGGATGCGGGGGCGCGGAATTCCTTGTCTTGTCGACCCGATGCCCTGGTTCGATCGGCGACGCCCCTGGGAAGCGCTGTGGCATGCGTACCGCGTTGCTCGTTGGGCTAAAACGCAAGGTGTCGATGTCATTCACTGTAATGAACATGATCTTTATCCATTCGTGATGCTGCTCAAGCGGTTTCTGAAACGTCCCGTGGTTTGCTACGTCCGTTATCGACTTGATCGCGATTTCGCCAAGTGGTGTTTTGCCGGCAAACGGCGTCCCGATCAACTGCTCTGGACGTCGCTGCAGCAAAAGATCGACTCGTTCGACGCGGTGGCCGATTTGATCGCCGATGCGGACCAGCAGGTCGTGCATCTGGGCATCGACCTTTCACAGTTCGGTAGCGATGGTGAGCGTGGGCTAAGATTCCGCCGCGAGCATGGTATAGCGGATGATGAGATTTTGCTTGCGACGGCGAGTCCGCTCCGTCCCCGCAAGCGAGTCGAGGACTTCATCGAGGTCATGAGGCGACTTGCGCCTCGACACCCGAAGCTGGTCGGCATCATTGGCGGGGGCGAAATCGCCGGCGATGAGGAATATCGCGTTCGAATTGAACGCGAAGTTCGCGACAGCGGCCTCGGAAGACGACTGCAATGGGTTGGAAACCTCGAGCCGGTCGAGCCTTTGCACTCCGCCTGTGACATCTCGATCAGTACGAGCGAATACGAAACCTTTGGCAACAGCGTTTGCGAGGCGATGGCTTGCGGGAAACCGGTGGTTGGCTACGTGGGTGGTTCGGTGGCCGAGGTGGTCGGCGAGACCGGAATTTCGGTTAAGACAAAGGATCTGTCGGCACTGGTCGCGGCTGTAGAATGTTTGGTCGTCGATCCGACCATGCGCTGCTTTCTTGGCGACAAGGCTCGCGAGCGGGTCCGCGACGTGTTTAATCCGGAACACGGCTTGTTAAAAGTACTCGCGATCTACGATTCGCTCCTGAAGCCGAAAGTTCGGTCTGTGAAATGACTATAACCCCAGAGTCCAAGTCTCTTAAAATCGTTCTGGCGTCATGGGCACCGTTTATTGGCGGGGCTGAGGTGGCTGTCGAGCGACTGGCCGTCGGCCTGCGTGACGCGGGCCACGATGTGCGGCTGATCGTCGGCACTCGAGGTGAGGCTCTCGACCGGTTCGAGGCGGTGGGTCTGCGGTGTGAGTTCATCCAGCAGCGGTTCACGGACAAGTTAGGGTGGCTGAAGTTTCGCTCGGCACGCAATCGGGTCATGCGAAGCCTGGCCGCCGACCGGCCCGATCTCGTCCACAGCAACGACTTAACGACTCATCAATTGATTTCGGACGCTGCGGGACGGCTCGGTTTGCCCCGCGTGTGCCATCACCGGTGGTTGTTCGAACGCGGCGCTATTGATTGGCTAAATAAGTTTGGAGCCGAGCGGCATCTTTTTGTCTCGAAGGCGTTTATGAAGCAAATGCTCGACGCATCAGAAACTCTGAGCAAGGCGGCCACCGCACTCGTATATGATGGCCTCGCGATGCCCATGTTGAAGCCGGAGAACGATCGCCTAAAGCTTCGGAAAGTTCTCGCGCTACCAACAGATAAACAAGTGATAGTCTTTACTGGGCAGATCATCGAACGCAAAGGAGTAGCTGACTTGCTGAATGGCTGGGCAGAAATTGCCCCACAATGGTCGCATCGCGCGGAGCTTTGCCTGGTCGGTGACGATCTGGCGGGCGAAGGAGCGTATCGCCGCAAGATGGAACAATTGGCAAAAGCGTTGGGAGCACCCGTTCGTTTTGTCGGCTTCCAAAAGAACGTTGATGACTGGCTAGCCGTAGCCGATATCGCCGTCGTTCCGTCGCACATTGAGCCTCTTGGCTTGGCCGCGATGGAGGCGATGGCCCAGTCGCGACCGGTGATCGGCGGCGACGCCGGTGGGATCCCCGAAATGGTCGTCCACGAAGAGACGGGGCTGCTGGTTCCGCCCAAGACCCCTTCGGCGATCGCCAACGCACTCCAGCGACTCCTTGCTGATGCGGCGCTTCGTCAGCGGATGGGCTTAGCCGCAAGGCAACGCTGCGAAGAGCTCTTCTCGATCGACGCGCATGTCCGTGCGGTCGTCGCCGAGTACCGGACGGTTTTGGCCTCAACGCCGGCGGGGATGCCGGCGTGAAATCGCTGCTGGTTTCGGGCATCTTCCCGCCGCACATTGGCGGCAGCGGGCGATGGTTGTGGGAGCTTTATTCCCGTCTGCCACTGGACCTCTACACGATCGTCGCCGGACAACACCCCTCGGCGGCGGCGTTCGATCAGACGCACGGCCTCGATATCCACCGTCTGCCGCTGGCGTTCGCTGACCTCGGTTATTTCGATTGGGCCGGTTATTGCCGTTATCGCTCAATATCCGGCGAGGTCGCGAAACTCGTTCGGACGCGTTCCGATGGAGCGATCCATTGCGGCGCGCTGCTTCCCGACGCTTGGATCGGTCGACTCGTGGCCCGTAAGTTCGGCCTCCCGTTGCTGGTCTACATGCACGGCGAAGAGACCTGTTACGCCAACGCCAGTCGCCAACTCGACTGGATGGGACGCCGGATCTTGCGCGACGCGGCGGCGGTGATCGCCAACAGCGAAAACACCGCGTCGATACTGCGGAATCGCTGGAACGTCGGCGACGATCGGATCCATGTACTCAATCCCGGTGTCGACTGCGCCAAGTTCGCGCCGGTCGAGCGCGATTCGGCGGTTCGCCACAGGCTCGGCTGGGAAGACCGTAAGGTGGTTCTGACCGTGGGGCGACTGCAGGAGCGCAAGGGCCAGGACATGATGATTCGCGCCCTGCCCAAGATCTTGCAAAACGTCCCGGATGTCCTCTACGCGATCGTCGGCGATGGCGATGATTTCGCCCGGCTTGACGGACTAGCCCGCGGGCTGGGTGTTGCCGACCGGGTGCGGTTTCACCGCGACCTGGCCGACAACGATCTGGTGCGGTGTTATCAGCAGTGCGACCTGTTCGCGTTACCCAACCGCCAGGTCGGCGACGACATCGAAGGCTTCGGCATGGTGCTGCTCGAGGCGCAGGCCTGCGGCAAACCGGTCCTGGCGGGCGCGTCGGGTGGGACTGCCGAGACGATGCGTCCGGGCGAGACGGGCGCGCTGGTCGACTGCACAACGCCGCATTTGCTCGCTGCAAAAATCGCCGAATTGCTGCGGGACAGTTTGCGTCGCGATCAGATGGGGCTTGCGGCACGCCAGTGGGTTACCTCTCGTTTCGACTGGCCGGTGCTCGCGGCGGAAGCTGGGGAGATACACGGTGGGATATTGGCGGATACGCGACGGCCGCATACGACTCGTGCCAAGGCTTCGCCGTGAGACGCTGCGTCAAGTCCTTTGCCAATTTCTTCGCGGCGCTAATGGTTTTGCCGGTGTGGTGTGGTTATCTGCTCGTATCGGCGACCGTTGGTCGAAACCGGTCGTTTCCCGGGTTCTCGCAAGCGATGAGTTTGATCCCAGGAACGACGGGCGTCTTCCTGCGACGAGCGTTTTATCGGCTCGTGCTGCCGCAATGTGACGCGGCCGAGTGCATTTCGTTCGGAACGGTCGTTTAAATCGGCCTGGTGTACACGGGCGTAGGCCATCGGGATTTAAAAACCGGACAAGCACTGCCCCCGCTCAATGCAAGCTCACACCCATAGAAAATGCTCGGAAGTTTTTTTGAGGAGTTGTCATTAAGAAACCCACTTTACAATTCGAGCGTTGTTGTTCGCCGAGAGGTAATCGATCGCGTTGGCAGGTGCAATGTTCAATTGGCTGGAAACACTGTTGCCGACTATGAACTCTGGTTTTGTGCCGCCCAACATTAATTGTTTGGATATGTCAACCAGGTCGTCACCATTTACCGGATGCATCGTGGCCAGGGAATGCACAACCGAAGAGCCATGGTGACGGCTGAAATGAGTGCATTACTAAATATTCGGCCGGAGTCGATTTGCTAAGTCATGATGCGGGACGCAATCGTCTAGCGGATCTGTACCATGAGTTGGCCGTTGCACACTTCGATTCTGGTGATATCATACACGCCCGTGGCTATTTTATAGCTGCATGGAAAGTATCGTGGTCTTTGAGATCGTTGATGCGATTGGTTGTTAGTCGACTTCCGCTTTCCGTCAGCAACGGTATCCGAAACCTCAAAGCTGAGCGGCGCTTCGATCCTGATTCGGCCCATTGATCGGTGGGCTAAACTATCCGTAATCAATTGCAAATTGGCTCTTACTGAACATGAAGAACATCGTCAAGCGATTCGCAAACGTGTTGGGATATCATGTGTCGAGCATAGCATACGCACAAGAATTCATGCCGTGTTTGCACCAAATACGATGCTTCCGAAATCTAGGAATTCAATGCGTGCTAGATGTTGGCGCCAACGTAGGACAGTATCGCGATTTTCTTCGCAACTCCCTTGGATTTAGCGGTTGGATTCATTCGTTTGAACCCATGCCCGACAATGTCGCGATTCTTCGGGAACGGTCGGTCCGTGATAGTCGCTGGCGTATTCACAACTTCGCTTTGGGAGACGAAGAAAAAACGATGGAGCTGAATGTAACTAAGGAAAGTGATCTTTGTTCGTTTTTGTCGCCGTTGGAAAAAAGTATCGGCATGCAGATTCAACGTACGGCTATGGTGCAGACAAAGAGACTAGATTCCGTTGTCCAACAGCTTACGGATACATGCATTCTTGGTAAGACGTTTCTAAAGCTTGACACGCAGGGTTACGATTTAAACGTTTTACGAGGTGGAGCGAGAGTCCTGCAAGAAATACCATTGGTCCAGACAGAGTTGTCTTTCCTGCCAATCTACAAGGACATGCCGCATTTTGTGGACGTATTTAACTATCTTAAACAGATGGGATTCGACCTGACGGGGATGTTTCCTGTTTCGCGGGATGCTCAGTTGCGAGTACGAGAATTCGATGGCATATTCCTTAATGGACGGCTGCATTCCGAGGACAGCGATCGAATACAGCCCAGTTCGCAATAGAAGATTGGGATTGGATCACTGCATATATGAAACTCTCCATCTACACGTTTGTTCAGAACGGGCTTTACTACGACTTTCACACGGTCGCAATGTTGAAGCATCATATCCCGCTGGTGGACGAAATCATCGTCAACGAGGGCCATTCGACCGACGGAACGTATGAGGCAATCTGCGGTCTTGATCCCAAGGTAAAGGTTTTTCGCAGTCACTGGGATCGGTCCGACCCGAGTGCTTGGCACATCAAATTCAAAAACGCTGCACGTCAGCGCTGTACGGGCGATTGGTGCATTTTGCTTGATTGCGATGAGTTCATTCCTGAATGGGAGTTCGAACGATTACGATCCGTGATCGAAACGACCGATCTCGATATCCTTCCTGTTGCCTTCAAACATTTCTACGGCAACTATCGCGTTTACAAGGCACGCAACGATTCGGTGCAAAAGACGCCTGTCCTGGGCAATCGTATTCACCGGAACCTCGCTTCGATCGAAGTCTGGGGTGACGGTGCCAACGTTTGGAAGACAGGCGAGGTTTACAAACCGCCAACCCATGAATTGACCTTTGAGGTGCATCATTTCGGTGAAGTCCGAAATCCGGCAAGGTTGCGTCAAAAATGGCGGACTCAGGCGCGTCAGCACAACACCTCCAACCCACGTTGGGATTGGGTCCCTGGTTTCGTTTTCAATCTACTGCCTCACGATTGGAAGGACCCCGATTTCCTGGCTGATTTAGATATCTACGAGGGCCCTTTGATTCAAGCTGTCCGTGATGACCCTGACGAGTTCGTTCGTGATAAAAATAAGCTCTATCATTTCCTGAAGCGTAGAACGTAACTGTGGTGACATCGCGACAGGTAATAATGTCGCCGCTGCTGAGCAATTGCGAAGATTCGCGGCTCGCGTGAATCAAATCGTCAGTGTCTTGCACTTCACGCAATTCTGCCCGAGTCAATTCGGCGAGATTGTCGCGATGCGAGGTATCGGCGGAGAACTTTGCAAAACGCGATTTGAAGAGTACCGAACTGCGGTTCGCTTCCAAGTCTGATCGCTGGGCTTTTCCCGCGAATCGCGTTGGAGGTGGATTCGAGCAGTAATGGAAAGGGTCGTCGGTCGGTGCTGATGCGAGTTTTGTGTAAGCGAATCATTGGGATTGTGTTCGTGATCGTTGCGACCCCGCTTTGGGCTCTATATCGCTTGCAAGCTTTGGTGCTGGGCCAATCGCAGGCGATCTCGGCTTGGTCGCAGTTGTTGGCGCTGCTGCCGGGGCTGTTTGGCGTTTACCTGCGACGAGCGTTCTACGGATGTGCGATGCAGGACGTGGGGCAGGATGCCGTCGTTTCCTTTGGTGTCCTGTTCTCGCATTCGGCAACCAGCATTGGACGCTCTGCCTACATCGGCCCCTACTGCGTGATCGGGGACGCGGAGATCGGTGACGATTGTCTGATCGGATCTCAGGTTTCCATCATGAACGGCTCACGCCAACATGGGATCGAGCGTTTAGATATCCCCGTCCGTGAACAACCGGGCGAGTGGCCTCGAATCCGCATCGGACGTGACACCTGGATCGGCGATCGGGCGATTGTGATGGCCGATATAGGAAAGCACTGTGTGGTTGGCGCCGGGTCTGTGGTGACGAAGCATGTCGAGGATTACGCGATCGTCGTCGGAAATCCGGCACGCGTGATCGGGTCACGCAGAAGACCCGAAACCACCAGTAACGATTCGGGCGAGTAACTAAGCAGCATGTGCGGCATCACGGGAATCTTGTTCGCTGACGGGACGCGGCCGATCGATGATCGGCGGGTCGATGCGATGGCTGACGCCATCTCCCATCGCGGACCTGACGCCAGGGGCGTTTGGTTCGGCCGGGGCGTCGCGCTGGCCCATTTGCGGCTGTCGATCATCGATCTCGCCGGTGGCGATCAACCGATCGGCAACGAGGACGATTCGATCCAGGTCGTTTTCAATGGCGAGATTTACAATTACCGCGAACTGAGAGAAGAATTGGCGGGGCGAGGGCACCGCTTCAAGACGAACTCCGACACCGAAGTGTTGGTGCATCTGTACGAACAGCACGGTCCCGATTTCGTCCATCGCTTGCGTGGGATGTTCGCCTTCGCCCTTTGGGATTCGCGTCGCGAGCGGCTGATGTTGGCCCGCGATCGGGCCGGCCAAAAACCGCTTTACTATACGCGGAACGCCGATCGATTGCTGTTCGGATCGGAACTGAAGTCGATCCTGGCCGAGCCCTCAGTCGGCCGCGAAATCGACCCGGAATCGCTGGAGGACTACTTGACGTTCGGCGTCGTGCCGGGCGAAAGGTCGATCTTCAAAAATATTCACAAGTTGCCCTCCGCGCATTATCTGGTGATCGATCGCGAGAACTGGAATGCGGCGCCGGAAAGGTACTGGACGTTGCGGGGTGAGGTCGACAATGGGCGGAGTGAAGCGGATTGGATCGACGCGATCCGTGAAAAATTTCGCGAGACGGTCGCGGCACATCGCATCGCGGATGTACCCGTCGGGGCGTTTCTAAGCGGTGGTCTCGATTCCAGCGCGGTCGTGGCGGCGCTGGCCGAAGCAGGCGGCCCGCAACTGACAACCTTCTCGATCGGGTTCCAGGAGGCACGGTTCAGCGAACTCGCCTACGCGCGACAGATCGCTAAAAAATACGATACCCGGCACGTCGAGGCGATCGTGACCCCGGAGGCGGTCGCGTCGCTGGCAGACCTTGTCAAGTTTTACGACGAGCCGTTCGCCGACGCGTCGGCGATCCCGATGATGCACGTCTCGCGTTTGGCGGCACAGCATGTCAAGGTCGTGCTGTCGGGCGACGGCGGAGACGAGGCGTTTGGCGGCTACCGCCGTTACGCCCACGACTTAAAAGAGGCGGCGGTGCGTCGTTATGTGCCGCGATTCCTACGCAGCGGGCTATTGCGGCCGATGGCGGACTGCTGGCCGAAAGCCGACTGGTTGCCGCGTCGGTTGCGGGCCAAAACCACGCTTATGAACCTGTCGCTCAGCGACGCGGCGGCGTACGCCAACACGATCTCGATCTGTCGCAATCCGCTGCGGCGGCGGATGTTCCAATCGAGCTTGCGACAACAACTCAATGGCCACGTTCCGGAATCGCGAATCTGCGATGCGTTCGGCGATCAGGGGGGTGATGCGTTGCGCGGGATGATCGCCGCCGACATTGACATGTTGTTGCCGGACGACTTTCTGACGAAGGTCGACCGGGCGAGCATGGCCTACGGGTTGGAGGTCCGCCCGCCGCTGGTCGATCACGAGTTTCTTGAGCTGACGTCACGCATCCCCTCGTCGCTGAAAGTAAACGCGGGACGTACCAAATGGATCTTTAAACGGGCGTGCGACGGATGGCTGCCGGACGACGTGGTGCATCGGCCCAAGCAGGGGTTCGATTTGCCGATCGACGATTGGCTGCGTGGTCCACTCAGGGAAGCGTTCGCGGAGACGGTGTTGTCGCCATCGGCACGAATCGGTGAGTATCTGGACCAAACGATCATCAGCGGTTTGCAGGAATCTCACCAGCGGAAGACCGGGTGTCACGGCCAGATGCTCTGGTCGCTGCTCGTGCTGGGCGCCTGGTTGGAACACTATTTGCCTGCTGTGCCGGCGCCACGCTGAATTGTCGTTTCGGCAATTACCGCCCGATACGGCATTGGCGACTTATTGACGGCTATCCGTTCACGCTTCGGTTTTGACGCTTCAATCGCACGGTTGCTCGCTCCCACTTCGGGTTACTGGTTGCCGCATTAGTAACCGCCGGCAATCTAAGGTCGCCTCGCCACGAAACTCTCTCGCCTCGTCTCACCCGCACCCTTCCTTGACCCCGCGTTTGGCAGGGTCTCCCTGATCGCAATCTTAAACCCATCACCACTGCCATGATACCAACCACCGCAGCTAGCGAACCACGATCTTTGGCCACCTTGGTCGATACGATCGTCCCCTATGGCTCGATCGCAAGACCCGACCATTGGTTTAAGAATGTTTTCATGATTGGCGGCGTCGTGCTGGCCGCTTTCTACTCGCCGACGATAATCGAGGCGTTCCCATGGATAAAACTGGTACTCGGTCTCGTCGCGGTTTGCTTGGTCGCGTCAAGCAATTATGTCATCAACGAGATCCTCGACGCCCCCAAAGACATCGGCCATCCGGTGAAGCGGATGCGGCCGATCCCGTCCGGTAGGGTCAAGTTTCCGATCGCCTATGCAGAGTGGATCGTGTTGGGGATCGTCGGGACCTTCATCGGCTGGCTGGTGAACATGCCATTTTTCTTGTCGGCGGTGGCGCTTTGGGTGATGGGATTCTTCTACAACGTGCCGCCGTTTCGTACGAAAGAAGTCCCCTATCTGGACGTGGTGTCCGAATCGGTAAACAACCCGCTGAGGCTGCTGATGGGTTGGTTCGTGGTGACGCCGGAGATCGTGCCGCCGGTTTCGGTGTTGGCGGCTTATTGGATGGTTGGCGCCTTCTTCATGGCCAGCAAGCGGTTTGCCGAGTATCGACTGATCAACGACAAGGCGGCCGCGACGGCCTATCGGTCGTCGTTTCGGCATTACAACGAGGAACGTCTGTTGGTCAGCATGTTCTTTTACACGGCGGCGTGTGCGTTGATGTTGGGCGTGTTCATCGTTCGCTACAAGCTCGAATTGCTGCTGTCGGTGCCGCTGCTGGCCGGTTTTTTCTCGTACTACCTGCACGTCACGTTCAAGGAAAACAGCCCGGTGCAGAATCCCGAGCATTTGTACAAGCAGTATGGTTTGATGATCTATTTGGCCGTGACGGTGGTTATCTTTTTCGGTCTGTTGTTCGTCGAAGTGCCGGCGTTGTATGAATTGTTCAATGTGACACCGTCACAGCTAAAGTCGCTGTGGACCATCGGATCGTAACAGGGCTCCGGGAAAAGCCGTCTGTGAATCGTTCCGGCAAAAATTTCGGACGGCGGTGATTTGCCGGTCGTCGGTTGCCAACAGTTTCCCAACTAGAATTTAACTGCTAGGCACGTCGAAACATGCATTTCGGTAAAACGAAATCGTCGATCTAGGTGAGCTTTGGATTTAATTCTCACGCCGGGCATTGAGATCTACACAAGTTTCCGGCTCCCCTCTCCCCGTACACTTGCGAGCCTAAGCGAGTCAGTGTTCGNNCAATTCCCACTTAACTTTTCACGCGGGCGCGGAGAATCCCGTAGCGGAACTCGCAGAGAGTTTCGACCGCGCGGAAAGTCCGGTAGCGGAACTCGCAGAGAGTTTCGGTGATTCGCGGGGGGCCGAAAGTCTCTGCGACTTCCGCTACGGTTCACCGAAAGTCTTGGCGACCTCCGCTACGATTTCGTTAGAATGTTGGTCTTTGGCATACATTTCATCCGCATCCGTTCCACGCAAACTTTGAACCCTACTCCTTCTAACGACCGGTCGCCACAGATCGGGCTGCCGCCGGCAACGAAATGGGTAGTGGCGATTTACGCGGCGGCCGTGGCCATCCGCATCGTGTTGGCGTTCACCTTCGGCTCCCATTCGCCACAGATCGTCGACGCGCAAGATTACGATCGCCTGGCGATCGGACTGGTCGAAACGGGAAGGTATAGTTACGACACGCAATCGGGTGAGCTGACTTCGCTCCGGCCGCCGCTTTATCCGGCGATGGTTGCGGTGATTTACATGGTGTTTGGCGTCGGCAGTTATGTCGCCGTGTCGTTGGTTCAATCGGTCATTAGCTTGGCGACGATGGTGCTGGTACACCGGATGGGCAACCGATTGGTTGGCCCGCGAGCCGGTTTGATCGCCGCCGCGATCTTCGGCTTCTATCCGTCGTTATTGGCATTCAACTGCCAACTGCTTTCGGAAACGCTGTTCACGTTCCTGTTCACGGCTGCCGTATTCGCGTCGCTGCAACTTCAACGAACGCCCGATTGGCGTTATGCGGTCCTGTTGGGGATCCTGCTCGGTTTGGGGGCGCTGGCCCGCAGCATCCTGTGGGTCTGCGCCGTGCCGATCCTCGGTTTCTTAGTCTTAACGTCGGCCGGCGAGTTTCGCTGGCGACTGCGTGACTCGGCAATCGCGGCATTTGTGTTCGTTGCGGTCTTGGCGCCGTGGGCTTGGCGAAACACGCGGCTGCACCAGACGTTTACGGTCGTCGACGTCATGGGCGGCCGCAACGTGATGATGGGCAATTACGAATACACGCCGCTGGAGCGATCGTGGGCAACCGTCACCGATGTCACCGGCGAAAAGGCCTGGTATCGGGTGCTAGCCGAATCGCGGCCCGGCGGACTGCGCGGCCTGACACAGGGCCAGATCGATAAGTTGGCGATGAGATACGGCGTGAAATACTTTTTCGCCCACCCCGAGCAGTCGATCCCGCGTTCGATCGTCCGTTTTTTCAACTTCTGGCAACTCGATCGCACTTTCGTTGCCGGTTTCCAGAAAGGGCTGTGGGGCGAAACCTCCAAGCCCGCGCTCGCCGTCGCGTTCTTGGCCTTCAGCGGCGGCTATGCGATCGTCGCGCTCGCGTCGATCCTCGGATTCTTTACCGCAACGTGGCCTTGGCGAATCCAGAGCCCTTTTCCGTTTGGCGTTAATGGCTTGTTGCTGCTGTGGGTCGTTTTGCCGTGTGCGGTTCATACGATCGCGTTCGCCCATTCTCGCTATCACCAACCGCTGATCCCGATCATGGCGATTTACGCCGCGATCGTGGTCGATCGGTTGTTGTCGAAGGATTGGCCCGCCATCCGCCGGGCGCTCCTGCCGTCGGCGATTCTAGGCGCGGTGTTGGTGCTCGCCTGGATTCGCGAGATTCTGGTGGTCGACCTGCGCCTGTTCGGTTGATTTTTGCCGTTTACCCAAGCCCGATAAAGACTGGATCGTAACATGCCCGGACTTGCCGCACTGGCAACCCAAGCCGTATCAATCGACCGAACTGCCCTGCGATTGTCGATGATGGAATCGGCGATGCCGAGGGCGTCGTCTTGGATCCCGTTCGGATGGAAGAGCGACTCGGGACACTGCGCCGTGGCCGGTTACTCCCGCGACTCGGCCGCCAGCCCCGCGGTCGCCCAGGCCGGCTCGACGCGATTGGCGCTCGACGGCGAATTGTATGGATTGGGCCAAGAACGGAGTCGCCAGGCGGAGCATTTGCTGCATAAGTATCAAGATGGCGGCCTTGAGGCACTGCGGAAAATAGAAGGGCGTTTTGTCGCCACGTTGTGGTGTGACCGGTCGAAACAGTTGACGGTTTTGACCGACAAGTTCGCCAGCAAGCCGGTCTACTATTCGCTCCGGGGCGATGAGTTCGCCGTTTGCACCAGTGTCAACGCGTTGCGGACACTGATCGGCGACTCACCGGCGCTCAACCCCGCTGGTCTAGTCCAATTCTTTACTTTCGGTCATTTGTGGAACGATGACACGTTCTATGAATCGGTCAAATCGGCCATGGCCGCGTCTCGGATCGTCTTCGATGCCGAAACCGGATCGGTGTCGGTGACTCAGTACTGGCGACCCGGCAACGCTCAGGGCAAAGGCGGTAAAGAACGCGACTTGGGCCGATTGACCGAAACGTTTGCCACGGCCGTCGCCGACCAGAGTCGCGATACCGACGGTTTGGGCGTCGCGTTATCCGGTGGGTTGGACGCCCGCACGATGCTGGCCTTTGTCGATACCGATGCGGTGCGACCGGCGTGTGTCAGCCTCGGGATGGAAGGGAGTCTCGACCAGAAATCGGCGCGTCGACTCGCCGAGCTTGCCGGTTGCCCGTTCCATTCGTTGGTCTTGGGCGAAGGCTTTTTAGAGGGCTTTCGTGGCCATTTGCAGCGGATGGTCGAATTGACCGACGGGCATTACCTGTCACAGTGCATCGTGATGCCGACCTTTCCGCTGTACCAATCGCTGGGGATTCGCATCTTATTGCGTGGTCATGTCGGCGAATTGCTGCACATGCACAAGGCTTACAACTTTTCGGTCGATGGGAGCTTTGATGCGATTCACTCCGATGCGGCGTTGGAAGGTTGGCTTTGGGGGCGGCTGCAAAGCCATTTGACCCAAGGTGTCAATGAACCGCTGTTGCATGGCGTTACCGCCGAGGCGTTCGCCGAATCGGGGCGTCAGAGTTTGCGGCGTGCGCTCCAGGCGACCGAGCATATGGAACACCCGTTAGACAAAATCAGCCAATTGTTTCTCGACCAACGGACCCGTCGCGAGACGGCGATGTCGCTGGTCAAGTTCAGTTCGGTGGTCGATCCACGCTTGCCCTATTTGGACAGTCGCTTCGTCAATTCGGTCTTCGCGGTTGATCCGGCGCTGCGGGTGGGTGAGGAGATTCAAACACACATGCTACGGGTCCGTCGTCCCGAGTTCCTGCGTCCGGCCAATTCGAATACCGGCGCCCCGGTCGGCGTTTCGGAACTTCGTCGCACGCTTTCCTACCTGCGCATGCGGGTGCTGGCGAAACTCGGGGTCAAGGGTTATCAACCGTATGAGCGTTTGGGGCTTTGGCTCAAACGCGAGCTGCGACCGGTGGTGGAACAGATCCTGCTCGACCCGGCATGTTTGCAGCGCGGTCTTTTGAATCCCGATTGTGTCCGGGCGGTCGTTCGTCGCCACATGAACTCCGAAGCGAATCACACTTACCTGATCATGGCGATGATGATCGTGGAATTGGGGATGCGTGAGGGGGCGAAACAAGATTCCGGTCGCTCGTTAAGCGTCCGATGAAGATCTGTCAACTGCTGCATGCGATGACGACCGGCGGTGCGGAAGTACTGGGGGATCGAATCGGCCGAACGTTTGCCGATCGGCACGACATTGTTTTTGCATGTTTGGACGGCTTGGGCGAACTTGGCGAGAAGCTTCGTGAAGACGGATTCCGCGTCGAGGTGCTCGGACGCGGCGAGGGGATCGATGTCGGTTGCATGCGTCGTTTGTCGCGTTACATTCGCGATCAAAACGTCGACCTGATTCACGCCCACCAATACACGCCGTTCTTCTATGCCGCGGCGGCCCGATTGTTTGGGGCGGCAAGACCGATCGTGTTCACCGAACACGGGCGTTTCTTTCCGGATTTGCCGAGTCGCAAGCGGGCGATCTTCAATCGGTTGCTGTTGCGGCGGCGAGACCGAATCGTCGCCGTTGGGGAACAGGTTCGTCAAGCGTTGATTCGCAACGAGTCGTTGCCGCCCGAACGCATCGACGTGATTTACAACGGCATCGACTTGAATCGGTATTCGTGCATTGCTCCTGAGACGCGGGAATCACGCTTGCGCGATGAACTTGGGATTGGTGCGGATGATGTGGTCGTCGTTCAGGTGGCGCGTCTCGACTCGATCAAAGACCACCTGACCGCGGTCCGCGCGATAAAACAATGCGGGCCACGTTGTGAAAATCTGCATCTGTTGATCGTGGGAGACGGTCCGGAGCGGCCGCGAATCGAAGCCGAAATCGCACGTCTTCAGCTGGGTACGCGGGTTCACATGTTGGGACTGAGGCGAGATGTTCAGCAGATATTGCCGAAATGTGATCTGTTGTTGGTGACCAGCCTCAGCGAAGGCATTCCGTTGACGCTGATTGAGGGCATGGCATGTGGATTGCCGTGTGTGTCAACCGATGTCGGTGGCGTCCGCGAGGTCGTTCGTCAAGACGAAACCGGGTTATTGTGCGAAGCCGGCGACGCGTCGGCAGTGGCTGGTGCGCTTCTACAACTTGCCGGTGACGCGGGGCTGCGCCGATCGATGGGTCAAGCGGGACGCAAGTTGGTCGAATCGCGGTTCAGTGAAGAGCAGATGTTTGACCAATACGAGAAACTGTTTGCGACGTTTTGAACGCCCGAAGGACAGACGCTTCGCGTCGCGACGGGTTCTTGTGAATCTTTCCCACGGTTGAGCTTGGGTCGGCCGCGTTCACCATTTAGCAGCGTGCGGAAAACATGCGTCGGTTACAACCAACCTCTCCTGTGGGCATTGGTATCTACACAAGTTTCCGGTTCCCCTCTCCCACGATCGCTGGCGAGCTCCAGCGAGTCAGCGATCGTGGGGAGGGGCTGGGGGCTTAGGGCTCAGTGGGTTTGCGATGCGAGACGTGTTTTGCCGGCGGTCAGCCCCCTCATCCCCAGCCCTTCTCC
>DNWZ01000444.1:0-2108 GCA_003506095.1 Planctomycetaceae bacterium
CGGCTGCGGGCATTTGTGATAAGACTTGAACGACAACGATCGCTAAGACGATTCCGATCATCGCGGCGACGAGAGAGATTAAGGTCGATTCACCCAGGATCATCGCGATCACGCGGCGACGTTTCCACCCTAGGGCGCGCAGCATGGCGATTTCGCGAGTCCTTTCAAAGACCGCCATCATCATCGTATTAAGCATTCCGACCGAACCGATCATCAGCGCGATCGCCGACGTTAACCACGCAAAAGATCGAGCAACGCGAATCTCGCTGGATCGCTGGGCGACATCATCAGCCACCGACGCTTCGATCTTCGGGGCAGCGGTTTGAATGCGCGATGCTAGATCGCGCAGCGCATCGAGTTTTTGATCCTTGGCGACGACGGCAAACAAAGTGACTTCGTCTTCACGCAACATCAAATCTTGTAACGATTGCAGCGGCGCGAACATAGCGCCGCTGTCAAAAACGTTATTCGATTCAAAGATGCCGACAACTTCGAACGCTTCACCGTCCAGCAGATCGGTTTTGTCACCAACCTTTACATTCAGTGCGGCGGCCAAACGCGTGCCGACCATCACTTGGCGAGCATCGGGAAGCGTGAACGGTCCGCCATCGACCCAATCTAAACGTCGAATCGGTTCGCTGTCTGGTGGCCAGCCTTGGATCACGACACCGACCATATCGTCTTCGATCAACGACAGGACTTCGAACAGGGCAGGGTGAACTGCGGCGATGCCATCAACGGCGGCGATGCTGGCACCGAGACTTTCGGGCAAAACGCTGGACGTCATCTGCAACCGACCCGCTTGCTGGACCATGATGTCGATGCCGCGACCTTGATAAAGATCGAGCAACGATTTTTCGAAGCCGCGAACGACGCCCAACAGTGCTACAACCGCCGCGACGGCGATCGCGATGCCGGTCAACGTCAGCAGCGTTCGTGCGGGGCGACCGACAAGATTGGCAAAGATGAAAGTGATGAACCACATGGTCGTGATGATACGCCGGGCGGTCCGCTGGAAACAGGGAAGGGGCAAAGTGGATTGGGCCCCTGGCCATATTCCGTATACTGAAACGGACAGCGATAACTGAGCGGCGGCAAGCGGAACGGACTCGCAAAACGGGCCGATCCCCCGGGCTCGCCAATTTTCACATTATTTACACACAAGCGACTCGACCCATGAACGGAAGCGAACTGCCGTACGATTCATTTTTGTTGGTATCTTTCGGCGGTCCCGAAGGCCCCGATGATGTGATGCCTTTTTTGGAAAACGTGCTGCGAGGGAAGAATGTCCCGCGAGAGCGGATGTTGGAAGTCGCGGAGCATTACAGCCATTTCGGCGGTGTCAGTCCGATCAACGAGCACAATCGTGAACTGATGGCGGCGATCCAGGCCGAGTTTTCGGCCCACGGAATCGATCTGCCGGTTTACTGGGGCAATCGCAACTGGGATCCGTTGTTTCCTGACACGCTGAGGCAGATGCGTGACGATGGGCGGAAGCGTGCGCTAGCGTTCTTCACCAGCATGTTCAGTTGCTACAGCGGTTGTCGCCAATACCGCGAAAACATCGCGGCGGCTCGCGAGGAAGTTGGTCCCGACGCACCGATCGTCGACAAACTGCGAATGGGTTTTAACCATCCGGGGTTCATCGAACCGATGGCGGCGAATGTGGCCGCGGCGGTGGCGGAGGTCGGTGGCGACTCGCAAACGCCGATCCTGTTTACGGCTCACAGCATCCCGATGTCGATGGCCGACAACTGCAATTACGAAAAGCAATTGAAGGAATCGTGTCGTTTGGTTGCCGAGGCGTGTGGGGCGGAGACCTGGGAACTGGTCTATCAGTCGCGAAGCGGCCCACCGCAGCAGCCGTGGTTGGAACCCGATGTCTGTGACTGGATCGAGAAGACGGACGACGCAACGAAGTTGTCGACGCTGGTGATCGCCCCGATCGGTTTTGTCAGCGACCACATGGAAGTGATGTTCGACTTGGACGAAGAAGCGGCTCAGGCGTGTCAGCAGCGTGGCATTCGGATGGCGCGGGTCAAGACCGTCGGTACCGACCAGCGATTTGTCAGCATGATTCGGCAATTGGTGCAGGAACGGATCAGCGG
>DNWZ01000444.1:2132-12300 GCA_003506095.1 Planctomycetaceae bacterium
GCCGATGGCGGCTGGAAGGGGATAAAAGGCTGGGACAAGGCGATTGCATGGCGAAGCGAACTCAATTATCCCGAACGATCTTCGCGATCGCGCAACGCTTCTTGCAATTCAGGTGTTTTTTCAAGATTGTAACTTTTCACGACCTACAGTTCGAATCATAGTCCGTTTGAAATCGTCGGAACCTGACCCCCAACCAGAGACCCTTCTTGCCTCCGTTTGGAGCCGAATCGACCCGATCGGCTGTTATTTAGGTAACGGTGCTCACTTGGAGGCGAGTTTGTACACCTTTGATTCGGAACCATTCGTTGCTCGAAAAATCAGACACGGACGAGCCCTCGCCTGAGAACGAGAAGTCAGCAGGTCAAAATGCTGCAGGCGCATCGTTCGAGCGGCCTTCTCGCGCCCACGATGAGCACGCGCCAATGGGCGACGACACAAGCGAGCACTCATCGTCTGAATCAGGCGACTTAGCGGACACGAATACTCACGCCGCTGAGCCTCGGGATTTGAGAAATCCGCAGTCCGATAGCCGACCCGTTGACGGCCAGAAGTCAGGTGAATCCCAAGAAACGGAGCGTTCGCGTCGTCGTCGCAGAAGTCATCGACACCATTCAACGCCAACCAGCGGCAATCCAAGTCGCCAGCGGTTGTCGATGGCTAGCCGGGCATTCATTCTTCTGGCAATCGCATCGCACTGGTTAACAGCGCTGCTGTTGTTGGCACTGCCGGTTTATTTGGCTTGGGATTACGGCGGCGTACTCGCGTGGAGCCGTTGGGTTGCCGCAACGACTGTTTTAGTAGGTGCGATCATCGCCATCCCGCTGTTGCTCAACGCAACGGTGTTTCAGATCGCGGTCACCAGAAATGCGAGAGAAAACAAAGAAATCCGGACGGCCATCAATTGGCGAATCGTGATCATTCCGGCGTTGTGCTTGGTGCTTTGGACGTGTGCGTGGTTGCAGACCGTACCGATCGGAAAAACGATGGTCGGCCTGATTTCGCGAGGCTCGGCGTCGGCCTACGCCGAATGGATTCCCGATGCGATTCGCCAGGAGGTCCTCGCGTCGGCCGATTCGGACCAATTTCATCCCGCTGCGGCAAACCTTGCCGCAGGGTGGCACCCGGTCAGTATTTGTGTTGAGTTGACTCGATCGGCGCAGGCGGGGCCGGCGATTTTTGCACTCGTTTGCCTGTTATCTGCGATCGTATTTCGAACTCGCCGGACATTGGTCGTCATGTTGGCATTCATCGCGATTTCCGGCGCGCTGATGGCATTTTTGGCGATTTCCGATCAAATCCGCGCCCCCAGCCCATCATTCGACAACTCGATCCTGAGGCCGGATAGTCGCGTGGGCGCTCCGTTTGGCTCATTCGTCTGTCGCAACAACGCGGCAGGGTATTTAAACCTGACATTAGCCGCCGCCGTGGGGCTGCTGGTTTACAGTTTCTTGCTAGCTAAGGAGCGGTCCGAAGGCGACGAAAAGTACCAGATTCAGCCAGAAAATTGGTGGGACCGACCGATTTTTTTCCTGCAAAATGCGCTGCTGCAGATCGATGCGGCGACCGTCTTTGCGCTCGTTTTGGTCATCATGAACGTGGCGGGCGTGTTAGCCAGCCAATCGCGGGGCGGGACTCTCGGTGTGGTCGCCGGCGGATTGATCACGTGCCTGCTAACGGGCAATCGGTCGTCCAAGTGGTGGCAACCGATCGCAATTTTACTCAGCGTCGGTGGGGTAGCGATTCTGTTGGGTTCGATCGGATTGATCGAGCCGATTCGCTTGCGTCTGGAAACGCTCTGGAGCAGCGAGGCGCCTCAAGACGGACGTTTGGGCCACTGGGCGGATGCATTGACCGCCGCTTGGTATCACTTTCCTGCCGGTGCCGGTTTAGGAACACATCGTTACGCCTATTTGCCCTTCCAGCAGCAGAGCGCGGGGGCGTGGTTTATCAATGCGGACAACACCAGCGTCGAATGGATGGTCGAAGGCGGCGCATGGCTGTTGCCGCTGGCGTTCGCGGCGGTGGCGATCGTAGCCGTTTCGCTCATTCGCATCGCGGGCATTCGCAAGGCACCGCACTTGACCGCGATCATTGCTGCGGGTTGGTTCATGATCGGATCACAATTGGTTTGCCAATTCTTTGACTTTGGCATTTTGTTGCCCTCGAATTACGTCACTACGGCGATCCTTGTCGGCGGCATCATGGGTGCATCGGGCCGCCGCTACCGTCCCGAAAATCGCTCGACGCCGGTCGCCACACCGAGCCCTGAAACGGAGTATCCGGGGGTAATTTGGGTGGGGTGGGCCGTGATTTGCCTGATCGTTTGGGACGCAAGAAATGTTGCAGAACGAAACTCCACCAGCGAATCGCTGCGTTCGGAAGTGGTTCGAAGCGATGGGATCCTCGGGCCGCTGACGCTGGAACTCGCCAAACGTCTAACGGACAGCCCCGATCCCGAGCTGCAAACCGCATTGGCTTCCAAAGGGATTGCCGAAGTGGTTGCTGCAGGGCGTAAATCGCTTGTTGCCCAATCTGACCTGCCAAAGGAAGTCGATCCGGCGCGAGATTCGACCATCCAGTCACGTCGTGCGATTTACTATCGTTCCCTTAAGCCTGCGGGAAATCCTCCAGCGGACGCGCTGCTGCCTGGGCAATCGATTGACGCGCTGCTGGCCGCGCGACGTCACTCGATCAACGCACTGATGATGTGCCCGCTCAGCGATGTAGCGCGGTACCAATTGATCCAAACCGGTTTTGCCGCCAATGACAGCGAAGAGACCGTGACAGACTTGCTCGACCAATGGTCGCGCCTGCGAATCCGATATGCTCCAGCGCTGGAGTTAGCGGCACGCTATGCGGCAATCTTTCCCGCAGGCGAGACCGCCAACACGGTTATCCGTCGCCTGCTTGCCGTCCAGCCGGAGCGGTTGCCCGCGATTTGGCCAATGTTTTCGCTGGTGACCGGCGAAAAGGGTGACATCGCGATCTCCGAGTTATTGCCCGACAATGCCGAAATGCTCGTCTCAGCCATCGAGACGCGTTCCTCGGGCAATTCGGCGATGGACAAAAAATTGAGGGACGATTTGATTGGTCGTGCCGATGCGTTGATCCAAACCAGACTGACCCAGGCGTCGAAGTTTGGCGACGGTGCGTCGGTCGCATTTTTGGCTGGCCGCCTGCAGATGGCACAGGCAAACGTCGAAGCAGCCGAACCGTGGTTCAAACAATCGGTCGAATTGAACCCGTCCCAGACGACTTATCGTTTTCGTTGGGTAGAATCGTTGGAAAAGCTTGGTCGCAAGAACGAAGCGATCCAGCAGCTTGAGATCTGTTTGTTGCAGGATTCCAAGAACGGCACGTTTCAGGCAAAAATGCGGCAACTGCAAGGCGCGCGTCCGGCTAGTTCGCGTTAATCACGCCGCCTGTGGAGCCCATTTTTACCCCTTGGCCAAAACGTCTCGGATCTGCGATACTCTTAGCCGCAGGGCCCGCGCGCGAGATCTTCTCCGCTGCGAGACAAGTATTTGCCAGAATCCCAGCCGACGAAACGGGTCGCATTCGACAACGTTGGCGCACCGAGAACACTCACAGTTATGTACAAAACCTTCTCCCCCGCCGCACTTGGTATCACCGGACGCCAAAGCGAATTGATCGAATTGGCTCTGACCTACGGCTTCCGCGGCTTCGATATCGACATGGCCGATATGCGACGTCGTGCCGCTCGTTCCACTGCTGACGATGCGTTTAAGTATCTCAAGGCGACCGATTTGGTGATCGGTGGCTTCAGCGCCGAGGTCGACCTCGACGCCGAAGACGATGTCTACAAGGCCCAATTGGCTGCGCTGCACCCGACGTCGGATTTGGCGGCTCAGTGGAAGGCGCGTTATGCCTGCATCCACGTCCCCGCCGCGACCGATCGTGCGGCCTATCCAGAGTATTTCGAAGTCATTCGTGCACGCCTGACTCAAATCGCCGAAGTCCTCGGGGCTCGCAAGTTGAAATTGGCGATCGGATTTTCCGCTGGCAAAGAAATGTCGCACGGAAAACAGTTCCCGTTTATCACCAACGCTGAAGGCTTGCTCGCGCTGGTTAAGGCTATTTCGGTTGATAATGTCGGCATGATTGTCGATTCGTTCGATTGGTTGGTCAGCGGCAGTACCTTGGCACAAGTCGCTTCGCTGAATCCAAAATCGATCGTCACCGTTCGATTGGGGTCGATCCTGCCCGGTGTCGACCTGACTACCGCAACGTCGGACGATCGCGTGTTGCCAGTGCTCGAAGGCCCCCTCAGCCACGTTGCGTTCGTGATGAAGCTGAAGGAAATCGGCTTCGAAGGCCCGATCGGACCGTCGGCCAGCGGTTCGCAGTACAAGGCTGAAACCCGCGAGTTTATCGTCAGCACCGGACAAGAAGCGATCGACGAAATCCTGACTCAGGCCGGTATCGTTGTGCCGCCGCGTCCAAAGGACTTGGTTTCCCAATACCCCGACGAACCGGTGATGGTTTGATCTTAAACGACAATCTGTCGTGCCAATCCGCGTTTTATCTTCCCAGTGACGGGTTGTTCTGTCGCCGCTGGGTTCTGATTTGCGGCTGGCTGTTTTTTTCCGTTTGGCTGGTCCAGCCAAACGGTTATGCAACAGAAGTCGCTACCGAGGCGGCAAAAAAAACGACACCGGCACAGACGCCGCAGGTTTTCGGTTTGCCTGAGGTCGGGACATTATTCAACGCGAAAGACTCGCTCGTTTGCGACGTCGATGCCTCCGACGACGCCCAGCAATGCCTGACCGGTTTACGCTGGAATCCGACCGACTTTAGCGTTGAAATCGGTGCCGCAGAAAAGGATACTTACGACCGACTGGTGTTTTTTCCGTCGCCGCTGCCCGCTGGCAACCCGATTCACGATCGTGTTTCGATGGAATGGTACGCCGCGAAAGATGCCGACGGAAAACCGGTCCGCGCTCCTGCGGTAATTGTCGTTCACGAGTCCGGTCGCAGCATGCCGGTGGGCCGAATCATCGCCAAAGGACTGCGGGATCACGGCCTGCACGCGATCATGGTGCACTTGCCAGGTTATGGGAATCGAAAAACCGATTTAGCCGACCGGCCAGAAATGCTTTTAACTTCGCTCCGCCAGGGAATCGCAGATGTTCGACGCGCTCGCGACGCCGTTGCCCAATTGCCGTTTGTCGACCCATCGAGAATTGGTGTTCAAGGCACCAGTCTAGGCGGATTCGTCACTTCGACCGTCATCGGGCTGGACCATGGATTCAACCGTGGATTCATTTTGCTCGCTGGCGGCCAACTCGATCAAGTCGTGCTGCGGGGCAAAAAGGACGCGGCCAAGATTCGCGAAAAACTGTCATCGCTGGGAATCACCGACGAACAAATCGTCGACCTCGCACGTCCGATCGAACCGCTGCGACTGGCGCATCGCATCCGCCCCGAAACGACGTGGCTCTATAACGGAATGTTCGACGACGTCGTCCCACGCCAGGCATCTTATGCGCTTGCATCGGCAGCAAAACTGGCGCCAGAGCATCACATCGAATTGCCCGCCAATCATTACAGCGGCATCATTTTTCTGCCCGTTGTGCTGCAGAAAATCCACGACGAAATGGTCAAGTGATCGCACAAAAAAAGCGGCCGGATGAACCTTGAGTGAGGGTCATCCGGCCGCGTCGCGTTTCCTAATCCTGTCTTTTGAGCAAGTCCTTTGCTCCAGCCTGATCGCCGCCTCCGCTGTACGAATCCATCCTAATGCCGCCGATCCGTCGACAGGCAATACAGCTTCGGCAATCCAGACCTTCCATCCTATGTTTCATCGCACAGCCAATCCTTGGCTCGACCGCTCCGTGGTCTATTGCATCCCTGCTGACGCTAGTCCATCCTTAGGAAATTGTGGTCCTTTCGCTTTAGCAATCCATTGCCGTCCCGCCTGGCCCATCGCGTCCCTGCTGGCCCACTGGCAATCGCGATTTAAGCGACCAAACGGACGGCTTGGTCCTGACGCGCCGCAACGGCGTCGACAAACTCTTCGAACAACCGAATATCAAGTGCAGATGCGGCGCCACATTCAGGGTGAAATTGAGTGCCAACAGCGTACCAGTCGAGCATTTCTGACTCGATCGCTTCGATCACTCCGTCGGGGCAACGAGCGGTGATGCGGAAGCCGGGGGCGACTTCGTCGATCGCCATGTGATGCCGACTGCTGACGCGGATTTCGCCGTCGCCATAGATGCGACCGACCAGCGAATCGCTTTCGACGTTCAATGTATGACGATGGTTCAAGTCGTGGGCATCAAAGTGCGACACCGCGTTTGGCAGGTCTTCCTTGATGTCGAAGAACAGGTTGCCGCCCTGTTGGACGTTCATCAATTGCATGCCGGTGCCGATGCCGAAAACCGGCATGCGACGTTCAGCGATTTCATCCATGATCATGCGATCGGACGACTCGCGAGCCGGGTCGAGCAGTCGGACCGAGTGATGGAGCATGAAACCGTCGCGGCGTGGATCGAGGTCGGCGCCACCGATCAGGACGAATCCGTGCAAGGCATCAAGTAAACCGCGCACCGATTCGACATCAGACAACGGCGGAATGACGACCGGAATGCCGCCAGCGGCTTTGATCGATTCGAAGTATCCGGCCGAAAGAAATGCGAACGCCGGAGTGCTGCGGTTTGCCGGACGAAAATCGGCGTTGATACCAATCAATGGCTTGCTCGTCATCTTAGATCCCCTTGAGATACGCGAGTGGAACGCAAAAAGCTTTGCAGTGTCACCGAAACACCGCGCGGGCGTCCGTCAATGCATTTCACATTGCCGGTCCGATCAGGGATTGCCGAATCGATTGGTTCCGCCGTAACGTTCTACGGCGGTTGCTTGCGAGCATCGCTCACGGCTGAGAAGAACCCGGTGTGCCGAATCCAACCCAGTCTGTTCCGAATCGTTCGGTATTCTCCGATCGCCAAATCATTTGGCCGCTCGTGAGTGCTCGGTAGAAACCCGAACGGGACGGGCTTCTGATGGACGGAAAATTAGCGTGGGTTTGACCAGATGCAAGAAACTTGGCACATCTTCTTGAAAGCCCCTTTGCTAGCACTGTGCATAGTGCTAGCAAAGCAAATCGAACGTATCCCATTTCGCAATTCTGTGCCAAATGTCATAACGGTGGCGCACCCCCGACGCCCCAAAACACACTCAAAAACCTGGTTTTTGCCGTGAAATTCGCACAAGTCTGCCTGCAATCGATCGCCGTCACGATGCCTTGGGAAGTCGTGACCAGCGACGAAATCGAAACCAGGCTCCAACCGCTCTATAGTCGACTGCGGTTGCCAGCGGGGCGATTGGAGCTGATGAGCGGGATCACCAGCAGGCGTCTATGGCCGATCGGCACGACGCCCAGCGGACCGAGCATTACCAGCGGAAACGCCGCAATTGACGCCTCAGAAATCGATCGGTCCAAGGTCGGCTGCCTGATCCACGCCAGCGTTTGCCGCGATTTTCTCGAGCCCGCAACGGCTTCCAAAGTTCACCACGGGTTGGGCCTGAGCGAAGATTGTTGGGTGTACGACGTTTCCAACGCCTGCCTCGGTCTGCTCAACGGCGCCGTGCAAATCGCGTCGCTGATCGAAGCGGGTGTGATTCAGGCGGGCATTGTCGTGGGCACCGAAAACAGCCGGCCGCTGATGCAGCGAACGATCGAAGTTTTGAACGCCGACCATTCGCTGACCCGCCAAAGCGTCAAACCCGCGTTTGCATCGTTGACAATCGGCAGTGGGTCGTGCGCATGGTTGCTGACACATCGCGATTTAGCGGCGCGCGGCGACGTCAAACATGCCGGTTCGCCATTCTTGGCGGCCGTCGCAGCAGCGCGAACCGAGTTTCATGACCTCTGCCGCAGTGACGACGATACGGCCGGTGCAGCGATGCAACCGGTGATGGATACCGACAGCGAAAAACTGCTGCACGAGGGGATCGCAACGGGAGCAGCAGCATTTGAAAGGTTTCTGCCTGAAACAGGCTGGAACCGCAGCGACATCGACCGCACGATTTGTCACCAGGTCGGCGGCAAACATCGCCAAATGATGATCGAAACGCTCGGTTTGCAGGTCGAAAACGACCATATGACGTTTCCTTGGACTGGCAACACCGGCTCGGTCGCGCTGCCAATCACGCTGGCCGATGCCGCGCACCGTGGGTTTGTACAATCGGGCCAACGAGTCGCATTGATGGGAATCGGCAGCGGCATCAATAGCGTGATGGCGGCGGTCCAGTGGGGCCAAACCGGCATCGTCGGCAACTTTCCAGAGGGCTGATCGATCGCTGCCCAAGCCCCACGCGTCGCTCAAAAGGCTGCGGCGATCAGTCACAGCCCCTAGAATTTTTGCTATCTGTTATCAGACTCTGCCCAACCCGAAGGTGACCCGGCGGAAGGTCGATTGACCGTTCGCAGTCGTCATTTGCAGATGCAATTCTGAGGAAGAATGAGCGATTCTGGCAGACACGGCTCGTCACCCAATTCGGATTCCGGCGATCCGCCTCGCTTGCCACCGGGCACCCACGAGGCGCTCCGATTCGCCGGAGCGGGAATGGAGTTAGGTGGGTCGGCGATCGCTTGTGCAGTGATCGGTTATGCAATCGACCGCTACTTGCAGAACGAAACGATGATAGCGACCGCTTTGGGTGCCATTTTGGGCTTTGCAGGCGGACTTTTTCGATTCATCAGGCTCGCCTTGGCGGCAAGTCGTGATTCGAATCGCGCGGATAAGTAAAGACGGTTAAGTAACGACGGTTTTCATGTCTAATCTCACATCACCATCGGCATCCAGCTTCACCGCTCCGTGCCTTCCGCAAGCAGAGCCGAACGAAAAACCAGCCAGCAAGGGTGAGGTAAATTGCTCCTCACAGTGCTGTGGCGGATGGTTCACCAATCAACTGTTGTCGACAATGGCAGTGGCGATGTTGATTTTCATCGTCGCCTGCGGCCTGCATGCACTTACCGTCCGCTGGGTTACGCCCGCCGATACCGCTTGGTTCGCGATCACCGGAGTCGCCTTTTTGATCGTTACCGCAGTTTCGCATGCGTTTGCATGCCGACCATCCGCCAACGCGCCGCTGGTCCCCTTGATGATTTCGATGGCAATCCGATTGGCCGGAACCTTCTTGATATTAGGAATCATTTTGAACTTGTCGCCGCTGAGTCGGCCTGAGGCGGTTCTCAATGTTTTATTTTGGTATATAACGCTCACTGTAACAGACTTACTTAGTGTTGTCAGACATAAGAATCGCGACAATCGTGTCGCGTTTATTGTAGCGTGTTCGGCCTCGGTAGGCGACCGGTCTTGATCGAGTTGAGTTATTAGTTTTTGTGGTCGAGTGATCCTTCATAAGGTCTAGTACAAGCGAATGCTTTTGCAATTTTCACCTATTGTTGCCGCTGCTGCGAACAGCGAGGCGAGCCTGACTGAGATGGCGGTCAGCCACGTGTTGCCGCATCGCTTGCACAGCGAGCCGCTGTTTAGCGTTTCAGTCGGTTCGGAAACGACAACGATTCCCTGGTTGAACATTCACCACGGCCAGTATGATTTTTTCATCACCAACCACTTGATGATGACGATGGTTGCGGCCGTCGTCGTGGTGCTGACGTTCCTGTATGTCGCCTTGCGGATACGCGTTGGCGGCCAAGGTTTAGATGCTTATCGAACCAAGGGTGCATTCGCCCAGTTGTTTGAAACCATGCTGACGTTCATCCGCGAGGAAGTCGTCCGGCCAAACCTTCATGGGCTGACGGATAAGTATATCGCTTACGTTTGGACCGTTTTTTTCTTCGTGTTGTTCGCCAACGTTTTGGGGCTGATCCCGATCGGGTACATCGCCCAAGCGTTCACCAAGGACGTTTCATTTTCGCACCTTGGCGGTACGGCAACGGGCAATCTTTCGTTGAATGTCATGTTGGCGATCTGCAGTTTCATTGCGATCATTTATATCGGTATTCGCGAAATCGGCGCAAAGGCATTTTTTGCACACTTCAACCCGATCGGTTGGGATGATCCCAAAATGTTGCTGATCGGCATCCCGCTCTACTTCCTAGAGTGGATGGGTTTGGTTATTAAATGCATCGTGCTTGCGATGCGATTGTTTGGCACCATGATGGCAGGCCACTTGG
>DNWZ01000400.1 GCA_003506095.1 Planctomycetaceae bacterium
GAACGCTTCCCGCCGTTCCGTCGACAAGAATCACCTTGGCGTGTAGGGCTCGTTGGTTTTCTAATGAATTGTGATTCCCATTACCCAATCGGGCTGCGAATTCTTTCTCTTCCGTTTCATCACCGATTTCTTCAATACTCTCGGAAGAAGGCTGGTCTCCTGAGTCCGGTAGCGCGGCACGAAGACACAGACGGATGCCGAGCTTCTTATTGAGTTCAACCGCCACCCTGCTGTCGAACACAGGCAGCCATGTCTTGCCATCCGCCGACTTTTCTCCACGGCACACCAACTCCAAGTTGGCAGGCGGGCCAAGCTGCTGAAACAGGTCCGAGAGTGCTTCGGCTGCGTTAGCGCCTTCAGTCCAGAATGGCGAAACCACCGTCACGGTTTCTGGAGCTTTCGTCGAGATTGCCGCCCACGAGTCGCGGACGGTTGGAACAACTTCGGCGGCAGCGACCAATGCCACCGGATCATCGGCCCCGGTGGTCCCGACCGGTAAAAGGGCGGCTTGGGTGACGAACGCCGCAAGCTGACTTGCAAGCTGTGGACTTTTCGATTCGGCGGCAATCTGCTGAACAAGGCTGATGGCTTTCGTCAGCAAGGATCGCGGGGAAGTGCTCCTTCCACCAAAGTCAATCGACACGACGCATTCGTAATTTTGTCGGAAACCCTGCCGGGTGAGATTTGCCGATCCAACGATCAAGCGCATCCTGCGATCAGGTTTCTTGCCACCTACGCGGTCTTCACGAACCCACATCAGCAGAGATATCTTGGAGTGCAGCTTGCGCGCCGAAATGGGGATGGCGTCGATGCGGGGTGAAAGTCGAGCCAATCGGTCGCAACCACTTAGGTCATACAGCACCGAAACTTCGGCCCTTTGCAGTTTCCGCTCCAACTCTGAGCGAAATGACTTGAGGCGACTTATGGGTGAACGCACACCAAATGCAACAGCCAAAAGCTCTTCTTCGACGAACTCGAAATCGACTTGATAGGTCGTCGCCACCAGCGACTCAAGCGCGAACCCCTCACCGGGCGGCGGCAGATAGTAGTCGATGAGTCGGTTCGTTCGTTCCATGCTATGTCTGACTCTTGTCTCTGGCTAATTCTGGGCAAGCACGCCGTTCTCACGAAGCATGAAGACAAATGGCTCGAACCGATATGGATGCGTCAGGGATAGGCCCGCGGCGAGTGCAGGCCGATCCTTCCGTTGAAATCGCGGGGAAGGCCGCAACAAAGCCGTGCTATCCCAGCCAATCCAGTCTCGCTTTGGCATTCCGCCATCCACTTTTCCCGATTGGACCCGGTGGTGCCGATCCAGCAACTCGGTCACAAGCTCGCGCTCTGAATGGCAGCGGTCAATTTGAAAACAGAACCCAGCCATGCTTTCAATGGCGTCACGGACATCAAGACGCTCGCAGCGTTCACGAAATCCACGCAACTTCTGAGCCGTGCCCCGGCACAAGTCCGACGCCTTGCGGAAGTCGCTATCGACGATCAGATCGGCAAGCGGTTTCCCTGCGTTTTCAGTTCCCCACCACAACAGAGTCTCGAACGCTCTTAAGACAGCCTCGTGAAACTGCTCCGTCACGACAATGGCGTCGATGACCACTGGCAGGCCCAGTTCAACGGCCCTTGGAAGGGTTGTCAGCGGCTTCGCCAGACGCTTCAGATCGCTCGTCTCCCAAACTTCAGGGATCTTACCTGCCATCATCGCAAGTGCCCGGCTAATACATTCGCGACGATCATCGGCAGTGAGAGCTTCTCCCAACTGCTGGCATTCTTTGGGACTCGCCGCTTTCAAATGACATTTTTCACTCCACTCCCGAAGGACCTCCAGCGGCAGCGAAACACGATGGGCACTCTCAGGGTCGGCGAATTTCGCTTGGTCTTTGCTCTCAAGTCGCAGTTCGGGGAAGTATTCGGCGATTTCGATCCCTTCGGCAGTCAACGCTCCACTGTCCGCGTGTACGAGTTGCCCTCCGACCATCGCAGTCCAATAAGTTCCAACCGCCCCGGTTCGGGCCTGAAACTTCAACATTCGGAAGTCGCAGTTCACCTTATTGCCGGTACCTGCGAAAGAGTGGTAGCTTTTCTCGGCGTATGTGATGCCGCGAAGTCCATCTGCCGCTCCCTGGTGGCCATTTTCTCGCGCGGCCACACAGGCCAGCGCCCACAAACGCTCAAAGGGTTCAACAGCCCTACGTCGTTGGGCCAACCCCGAGGCCCCCGGCAACATATTGCGATGTTTCTCGGCGTTTGCAAGGGCGGCACACAACATTGACAGATATCGAGACCGGGTCGTGATCGTCGTCACTCCCGGCAGCAGCAAATCGGCGAGCAATCCGTAGGTCTGAAGTGCACCGAGCGGATCAATGCTGCCCGAACTCCCTCCCAACGGATCGTATGCGGTTAAGAACGGAAGCATGATGACTCGGGGCCTCAACAAATGCGTTTAGCGTTCACGCATCACCAGACCAGAAACCAGCCGCACCGCTCCATTGTTCAGCCGCTGTTTTTCGTTCATTCCACCCCCTTAGTTTTCGGTCATTATGCGCGCTTACATCAAGGGCGGGTCAGTGCAAAGCGACGTTAAACCGTCAAATCAAAATGTAACCGTGGACTTCCGCTTTTGGTCGTCAACAGACACCGAAAACCGAG
>DNWZ01000637.1:0-1605 GCA_003506095.1 Planctomycetaceae bacterium
TGGTCAGCACCGAATCGATCGCCAGCTTTGTTCCATAGGGCGGAACCAGCTTCAGCAGGATCGCAAAGGTCAGGATGCCGAGCGAGCCGATGACAGCCGGACGATGGCTGCCCAGCAAACGCCAAAACTCGCGAAACAGTTCGAAGAAACTGCGATTGCGAGTCCCGAGTTTCTTGCCGCCACCGGCGGAATCGCCATGATGACCGCCGCCATGATGGCCACCATGGTGGCTTGGCGACGAATCGGCCGACTTGGGGTTACGATTTCGCTCTCGAACCGTTTGGCGATACTGGGCGAATCGGATTCGCGAGGGAAGTGTGGGCATGCGTTATTGGTAGGCTCAATCGCCGATTCCGGCAAGGCGCGATCAGGTCGCGGGTGCGACGCGGCTGGCCGTTACTTCGATCGCGTGGATCAGCGCCTTGGCCTTGTTGACCGTTTCTTCGTATTCGGCATCGGGATCGCTGTCAGCCACTACACCGCAACCGGCTTGCACGTGAACGATGCCATCTTTGATCACCATCGTTCGCAGGGCGATGCACGTGTCCATGTTGCCACGATAATCGAAATAGCCGACTGCACCGCCATAGGGGCCGCGGCGATGCGGTTCGATTTCGTCGATCACTTCCATCGCACGCACTTTCGGAGCGCCGGAAACCGTGCCCGCCGGCAAACAAGCCTTGATCGCATCGAACGCGTCGAGCTCGTCGCGCAAGACGCCCTGCACCTCGCTGCTGATGTGCATCACGTGACTATATCGCTCGACCACCATCACTTCGGTCAACTCGACCGTGCCGTACTTTGCCACTCGACCGATATCGTTGCGGCCCAGGTCAACCAGCATCACATGCTCGGCTCGTTCCTTCGGGTCGGCCAGCAATTCGGCCTGCAGCGCCCGATCTTCGGCTTCGGTTTTGCCTCGCCGACGAGTCCCGGCCAGCGGACGAACCGTGACGACACGATCGGCAACGCGGCACATGATTTCGGGCGAACAGCCGACCAAGACCGCATCGCCGGTGCGAACAAAGAACATGAACGGGCTGGGGTTGATGATCCGCAGGCTGCGATAAATCTCCAGCGGCGGGACATCGGTCTGGATCGAAAACCGTTGGCTGGGGACGACTTGGAAGATGTCGCCGGCGTGGATGTATCCGACACATTTGCGGACCGCGTCGCAGAACGCCTGACGCGAAAAATTGCTAATGATTTCCAGCTTTTTCGCAGGCACCTGAGGCAGTTCGGCGATCGCGAACTTGGGCGGTGAAGCCAATTTAGCGGCCATCGTGTCGAGCCGCTGATTCGCCGCCGCATAGCTCGATTTCGGATCGGCGCCTTTGCCATCGGCCAGCGTCACTAGCGTGATCGTTTTGCCGACATGGTCGAAGATGCACATCGAGTGGTAGAACGAAAAATCGAGGTCGGGCAACCCACGATCATCCGCTGGCGCGTTGGGCAAGTTTTCGACATAACGGACAACGTCGTAGCCCGCGTAACCGATCGCACCGCCGATGAAAGGCGGCAAGGAATCGACGGGCGCGACGGTCGTTTGCAGGTGATTGCGAAGTTCCGCCAACGGGTCGACCGCCGTTGTGGTCACGGGCGGTT
>DNWZ01000637.1:1622-12794 GCA_003506095.1 Planctomycetaceae bacterium
GCCAGGAAGCTGTAGCGACCGACTTTTTCGCCGCCGATGACGCTTTCAAACAGACACGCTTGGCCGCCGCTATCGAGCGCCGCAAAGGCGCTGACCGGCGTCAGCGTGTCGCCGAGCAGTTTGCGATAAACCGGTACAAAATCGTACTGCGCGGCGAGTTGTGAAAACGAATCGAGAGCGGGCTGGGACATGGTGTGCGGTGGGTCGCTGATTGAGCTGCGAAGATGACTAATTCAAGTCCGATTCGCGTTTGCCTGGGTCGCTGAGATGTTGGTGAAGATAGTTGGCCCGTTCGATGTTTCGGTCCGAAGATCCCAGCAACTTGCCTCGCAATTTTTGCAGGTGCGCCGGTTGAGTGTGGATAAACAGTTTGTTGATGATATTTACCGCGACCTCGTCAATCAGCCCCAAGTTCACTCCCATTCGCACTTTTGACAAATAGTGCATCGTCTCTTCGCTGCTGATTTTCTTGGCCGTGCAGAGGATTCCCAGCGCCCGGCTGACGTCGTCGTGCAAATCCTTTTCGCTCTGTTCGACCAAGAATTGCCGTGCCCGGCGTTCGTAATCGATCAACAGCGGCACCACTTCGGACACCTGTTGCATCAATTCGACTTCGGTTTTGCCTAGCGTGATTTGGTTGCTGACTTGGTAAAAATCGCCGGTGTACTGTGACCCTTCGCCGTACAGGCCGCGAACCGTGACGCTGATTTTTTGCAAGCTGCGAAACACTTTGTCGATCTGGCGAGTGATCACCAACGCAGGCAAATGCATCATCACGCTGACCCGCAACCCCGTGCCGACGTTGGTCGGACAGGCCGTCAGGTAGCCATATTTGGGGTGATAGGCGTAGGTGATGGTGCTTTCGATCAAATCGTCCAGGCGGTTGATCTGTTGCCAAGCGTTTTCCAGGTCCAAACCGCTGTGCATCACCTGAATTCGCAAGTGATCCTCTTCGTTGACCATCACGCTGAACTGCTCGGCTGGGTCGATCGCGACCCCGCGTGCGCCGTCGCTGTCGGCCAATTCGCGGCTGATCAATTGACGTTCGACCAAGAATTGCCGGTCGACCTCCGACAGCTCTTCGACGTCGATGTAGCGGACTTCGTTCAGCTCGGGGATTTTGTCCAGCCGCGCGCGGATCGTCCGCTCGATGCTCAACCGATCTTCATCGCTGCAGCGGCGAATGAACGGGAAATCGGCCAGGTTGCGAGCCAAGCGGATCCGGCTGCTGATCACGATGTCCGATTCCGGACCGGTCCCCTTAAGCCATTCGCCACATCGTCCGGCCAGCTCGTCAAATGTCTGATCTCGCTGCACGTTCTTGTTACTCCCGCCCGTAATATTCGCGTTAGGATCGTCAGGTTTTTATAGTCGCCTTTCGCTCCGCGAAAGTAGCGATTTGACGTTCTTTCGCGGAGCGAAAGGCGACACTTAATTTCCGCACGATGCTCAATCATCCAATTGTCGCGGAGAATCCGAGGGCGGGGAATGGTGGGTCGGAAAAATGAATTAACGATTGCCGGTCTCTTCCAGCTCGCGAATCCGGTCGCGAATCTCCGACGCCCGCTCGTAATCCTCTCGCTCGATCGCCTCTTCCATCTCTCGCCGTAACTGAATCAACGTCGCTTGTGAGTCGGCCGACACGGGGGCACGCCGCGGATGTTTCCCCTTGTGCTCGGCCGCGTCGTGGATGTTAACCAGCAACGGTTCCAGCTCGGTATCAAAATGCGTGTAATCATACGGACAGCCCAATCGGCCGGTGTTGCGGAACTCGAAAAAGCTGATCCCACAGACCGGACACTCTTTTTGTTCTGTCTCTGCGGACGGTTTGCCCGTTAATTTCAGTTGTTTGGCCAGCGCACCGGCGATCGAAGCCGACGGTGACGTCGATTCTTTGGCCAAAAATGTCCGCGCGTGCTCTTCACACAGGTGCATGACCTGGGGGCCGTCGGGGCCGATCAACTCCGTGATGTGAAAAGTCGCCGGTTTTTCGCAGTATTGGCACTTCATGATCGCGTCGCTTTTCAAACCCTGGCTCGCCGCATCGTTCTCGTCATATTCGTCCGGATTCTACCGGTGCCACGGGGACTGTCAACGAACGCGACCGAGTGATTAAGCTCTGGTTGCCTGGATGACGACATCTTTAAGAGCCAATCCGAATAGGGGTCTGACCCATTCAGTGGCGGCCAGAATAATCAAACAAATCAAATCGCCTGCCAAGGGTCAGACCCCTTTGCGGCCAGGCTCTAGCGGCTGGATCGATGCAAAAAACTAAAGTGGCGATTGTCGGATTAGGAACCGTTGGCAGCGGTGTTGCCAAACTGTTGCTCGATCACGGCGATCGCACCGCCCGACACGCCGGTCGCACGCTCTGGCTCGAAAAAGCGGTCGTTCGCGACCTATCCAAGGCCCGCGATGTCGACGTGCCCGCAGGCGTTCTGACCGATGACGTCGAAGAGGTTTACGCGAATCCGGAAATCCAAGTCGTCGCCCACCTGGTCGGCGGACTGGAACCGGCCAGAACGATTTTGTTGAAACTGTTGCAGTCGGGCAAAGATGTCGTCACCGCAAACAAGGCCCTGCTGGCCGAACATGGTCCCGAACTTTTCAACGCCGCCAGGAAACTCGGCCGCACGATCGCTTTCGAAGCGTCCGTCGCCGGCGGCATTCCGATCATCACCAACATTTCGCAGTGTTTGTCGGCCAACGCGATCGAATCGCTCGAAGGGATCCTCAACGGCACCAGCAACTTTATCCTGACCCAGATGGATCGCCTGGGCACTCCTTATGCCGACGCGGTCGCCCAAGCCCAGCAGTTAGGTTACGCCGAAGCCGATCCGGCGATGGACGTCGACGGTACCGATGCGGCCCAGAAACTGGCGATTCTGGCCCACCTCGCTTTCGGCGCTCAAGTCGCTTGGCAAGATATCCCGCGCGTCGGTATCGAGAACCTGGAAACCGATGACTTGCGGTATGCGTCGCAGCTCGGCTATGCGATCAAGCTCTTGGCCGAAGCGAAATTGGTCGACGGCAAGCTCGACCTTCACGTTTCTCCCACGCTGATCAAACGTCGCACGCCGCTGGCCGAAGTGCAGGACGCATTCAACGCCGTGCGCGTGGTCGGCGACGCCGTCGGACCGGTTTTCTATCATGGCCAAGGTGCCGGCCAAATGCCGACCGCATCCGCTGTCGTCGCTGACATGATCGACACCGCCGTGGGGCGAACGCGATTGACGTTTGAGACGCTCGAGCCGTTTTCGACGACGTCGCCGCCACGGGTCAGTTTGCGAAATAGCGATGAATTGCCCGGGCGTTATTACTTCCGCTTGAAGGTCAAAGACCATCCCGGCACGCTCGCGGCGATCACCGGAGTTTTCGGAAAGCACAACCTGTCGATCGCGTCGGTGATCCAGCACGAGCGAAACGGCAATGGCGACGACGCGGACATCGTGCCGCTGGTGATCATGAGCCACGAAGGGGCCGAAGGTTCTGCTCGTGCGGTTGCCGAAGAGATCGAGTCGCTGGGTGTGGTTCGGGGCACGGTCACACGATTAAGAGTTAAGACGCCGTAGTAGATTCAACCGAACTTGCCGCTGACATAATCTTCGGTCTGCTGCTGTTTTGGTTTGGTGAAGACAGTTGTCGTTGCGCCGACTTCAATCAATCTGCCTTCGTAGAAAAATGCCGTTTGGTCGCTGCAGCGTGCCGCTTGTTGCATGTTGTGGGTGACGATGACGATGGTGTACTGGCGGCGCAGTTCGAAGATCAAATCTTCCACCGCCAGCGTGCTGGCCGGATCCAAGGCACTGCACGGTTCGTCCATCAACAAGACTTCGGGGCCGACGGCGATCGCACGGGCGATGCAAAGCCGTTGTTGCTGGCCGCCGGACAGACCGAGTGCCGGCGACGCGAGGCGATCTTTGACTTCGTCCCAAACGGCTGCCTTACGAAGCGCCCATTCGACGACATCTTGCAACTCGGTTCGCGACAATTTCATATGTAAACGCGGGCCGAACGCGACGTTATCGAAGATGCTTTTGGGGAATGGATTGGGGCGTTGGAAAACGATGCCGATTCGCCGGCGCAGGTCGACGACGTCGGTGGTGCGAGACAGCAGATCGGTGTCGCCCAGATGCACGGAACCGCGAGCATGGGCCGTTGGGATCGTATCGTTCATGCGGTTAAACCATCGCAAGAGCGTGCTTTTGCCGCAACCGCTCGGGCCGATCAGCGCCGAGACGCGATTCGCCGGGATGTCCAATGAGATCGAATGGAGAGCCTGGAAATCGCCGTACCAAGCATTCAAATCACGAACACCGATCGCAAGCGTGGTCGGTTCAGAAGCTTGATCGCGCGAATGCGCGAAGTGTGTTTGTCGACCATCGCGAGGCCGAGGTTCGATGGCGGTGGCCTCATCAGTGAGCGTTATTGGATTGGACATTCACGGTGCTCCGTGTTTAACTGAGTGGTTTGTGCAATTTTTGGCGGATCAGCACGGCGAGGGCGTTGAAGGAGAGCAGTATCCCCAGCAACAGTAAGATCCCTGCTGCGGCGATCGAATGAAACTCTTCTTGCGGCCGGCTGATCCAATTAAAGATCTGCAGCGGCATCACCGTAAAATCATCCATCAAGTTTTGCGGCGCTCGGCTGATATACACGATACCAGCAATGATCAGGATTGGCGCGGTTTCGCCGATCGCTCGGCTCATCGCCAAGATCGCTCCGGTCAAAATACCCGGCATCGCTGACGGCAAAGTCACGTGCCAAACGACCTGCCACGGGGTGGAGCCGAGCCCCAGTGCGCCGTCACGCAGCGATGATGGAACCGCCCGCAACGCCTCTTGGCTGCTAATGATGATCACTGGCAAAATCACCAACATCAACGTTAATGCGCCGGTGAGGACGCCTCGCCCAAGCGGCAGTGAAAAGTGATACCACGCTTTCTTGGTGATTCGGCCTGCTTCCGCATCGTCGAACAGCGTGTATTGCAGTGCGTCACCTGTCGGCAAAGCCTCGCCTACCGAAATGACCTTTAAGGTTACCGGATTGCCACTCGTGTCGATCCCTTGCATCCCGTCGACCGGTTCGCTGACCGGCCGGCTCGGATCGCTGACCGGGATCAAAATCGATCGCATCCCCTCACTGAAAAACTGATCGTAGTAGCGAATACCAATCTCCAAACCGCCACCTTGACTGGTTCGGCTGCCAAAAAGCCCGAACATCGACACAAAAGCGGTTAACCCCAGCAACCCATAGACGACGCTGGGCACACCCGCGAGGTTTGAAATATTCAGCTGGATAACCGAGTATATGAAACGGCCATATCGGTTTCGCGGTTGAAACTCTTCTAAAAGGATTGCTGTTGCCACTCCGATCGGCAATGTGAACAACGCGCATAACGAACAGACCCACAGTGTTCCCAAAATCGCCGGACGGATTCCCGCTTCGCTCGGGTCCGGTTCCGGCCCGCCGGTCAGAAGCGTGAGGGAAAGGCTGGGGACACCTTGCAGTAAGATTGACGCCAGCAATCCGATCAAAACGAGTACCGAGACGGCAGCAATCGTCACGCACAATCCGCGAAACCGGGCATCAAGCTTACGGCGCGGTTCACCGCTGAGCAGCTGAATCGACGCCAGCGGCCCTTCAGGATCATTGTCGATTCCCGCCCGAACTTGCGTCTTGATTGGGTCGCGCCGGTTCATTCATAAGCCTCGCGGAATCGACGGCGAACCAGGTTTCCAACCATGGTCAAAGCGAGTGTCATGACGAATAGTGTGAAAGCGACCGCGTACATGGAATAGTATTCGGTACCATAATTGGAAACGTCGCCCGATGCCATTTGCACCATGAATCCGGTCATAGTTTGCACCTGCTGGCGTGGGTCAAGCGTGGCTTGCGCAAGACTGCCAGCGGCCAATGCAACAATCATCGTTTCACCAACCGCGCGCGCGATCGCCAGCAGAAACGCGCTGATGATGCCGCTTAATGCCGCCGGTACAACGACTTTCACCGACACGTCAAAGCGGGTCGCCCCCAGCCCATACGCCCCCTCACGCAAGCCCCGCGGGACAGCTTGCAACGCATCTTCGGCCAGCGAACAGACCGTCGGCAAACAGAGGATACCGACCGCGATCCCGGCGCTGGCGGCGTTGTAAACACTGAATCCACTGTGCAGCCATTGCAGGATCGGCGTGATCGTCATCAAGGCAAAGAAACCATAAACAACTGTCGGCACCCCGGCTAACACTTCCAGCACCGGTTTCAAAACATTGCGAACGCCCCGCGGCGCATATTCGCTAAGGTAAATCGCCGTGATCAAACCGAGCGGCAATGCGATCGACATCGCGATTGCGGTGACCAACATGGTGCCGCAAATCAGCGCCCAGATCCCAAAACTTTTGGTGCCGCCCAGCAGCGGGTTCCAGGTTGTCGAGCCAAAGAAATTGGCAAATGTGACTTCATCGGATTTGAAAAACGAAACGGTCTCAATCGCCAGCACATAAATGATTGCGCCAGTAATTAACAACGAAAACAGCCCCGATGCGATCAAAATCGCATAGATCACCGTTTCGCGTCCACGAACCAGTTTCAACGACCGGTGAGATCGGCCGAGATACTTTCCAACACGATCATCAAGGTCGCCACGCCAAGTTGGGGTCGCTAGCGAATTAGCACTGCTCACGGTGCCTCCTGCAGATTCTGCTCCTGGAACACTTCCAACAGCGCCCCGCTCCGCTTTTCACCTTCGGCTGTTAAATAGTGCGTGCCCGTTTTGCGACCCGTGAAGTTGGCTTGCGCATGCTGATAAAGCTCCGCCGGAATCGGTTGATAGCCCACAGCCGATGAGATTTCGGCGGCGTGGGTGAGGAAGTAATTGACGAACAGTTTTACTTCCGGCCGAGCGATCGATTTGGAATTGATGTAAATGAAAACGGGACGACTCATCGGTGAATACTCTCCCGATTTGATCGTATCGGCCGAGGGCAAGACCGCTTTGCCAGTTTCCGGATTGACGATTGGCACGGCGCGTATCTTCGTCTTATTCTCTTCGAAATAAGCGGCTCCAAAAAATCCGATCGACCCGGGTGAGCCTGCGACGCCGGTGACCAAGACGTTGTCGTCCTCGCTGGTGCTCATGTCCGATCGCAGCGACTGCTTCGATCCTACGGTGACCTCGCGAAAGTAATCGAATGTTCCCGAATCGGTCCCGGGAGCAAACGGCTCAATCGCTCGCGCGGGAAAGCCAGCACGAACGTCCGACCAAAACTTGGGGGCTGGCGACCGGTCATCGCCAGAGGCATAAATTTTACGGATTTCGTCAATCGTCAATTGATCGACCCAATCATTTTCGGGGTGGACCACAAGGGTCAACCCGTCGTAGGCGATCGGCAATTCGATCGCCTTAATACCAGCCTCAAAAGCAGCAGCAAACTCGCTGGCATCGATCGGCCGCGAAGCATCCGAAATGTCGGTCTCGCCACGGGTGAATCGCTTGAATCCGCCGCCGGTACCCGACACACCGACATTGATGTTGACGTTGGGATACAGCTTGCGAAAGCGACTGGCTGCCGCTTCGGTAATCGGGAAAACCGTGCTGCTGCCGTCGATGTCGATCTTGCCTTGAAGTTCGGTGTTAGCGGTTCCGTCCGATTGGCCGCCTTCTCGATTGGCACAGCCGCTGAAAGCGAAGGCTACCAACGCGATCAATGAAACAACTTGAAACGAACCGATCACGGACCTTGTCCGGTCTCGTCGCATGCAGCGACCGATCGAAAGAGATAGAGTCACAGAAATCGCCTGGGGGCCTTCCGAAAAAGGCAACTGGTTCATTTACGCCATGAGGCGGCGGACACCTGTCTTGCGTCCCAATCAGCGGGGAGCTCGGTCCGCTGGCAAGTCAGACCCTAGTCTATCAGACAGGTTTATCCGTCAAGGCGAATGTTGGGCAGGCAATCCGTGAAGATTGTGTTAAGAAGCCGCTGGTTTGTAGGGCCGCCGTTCGAGGCGGTGGCCAGCAGCCCATCCCATTCAATGCCGGCTGAAGCCGGGGCTACGAACGGTAGCGGCATGCCGGCTAAAGGTCGGGCTATGAACAGCGGGAGTCGGTGATTAGATAATCCCGCCGTGGGTACGCAGCGGCGTTAAGTGACTGGGCGAATCGAGAAACCAAATCCGTTCCCATTCATCGACGATCATTCGCAAATCTTCGCTCGTGAACAGCAATTGCTGAACGCGTCGTTCGGGTGTCGCCGAGTACAACGGCAGCATGCAGCCCACGGAGGTCGACAGGCAGACGGTCAAAAGTGCGAGTTGCAGGACGCGACGCATCGCGAGTTCCTCCATGAACGGTTGCAGTGAATTGCGTAATCTATTTTCGCGGCGACCAACGATCCTCGTGATCGCTAAAAGTCCCGCTTCGGTTCGGCTCGGTTGTTTTCCGATGGCGGGCGAACCGCTCCATCGGACTTGCTTTTCGGAACCCAGTCCGGCGGAAACAAAGGGGATGAGGCCGGTTTCTTGGTGTCGACCGGTTCATTGACCCGAGCTTCCATTTCCTTTCCAGGCTTGAAGGTGACGACAAACTTTTCGGGCACTTCGACTTGCACGCCTGTGCGCGGGTTTCTCGCCGTCCTTGCCGCACGTTGCTTCACCTCGAAAACACCGAAGTTTCGCAACTCGATCCGCCGTTCGCTGGCCAACGCTTCGATGATCGCATCGAATGTCCGCTGGACCACGTCCTTGGTCTGTTGCTGAGTCAAACCGATCTCTTCCGAAATCGTTCGAACGATGTCTTTCTTGGTCAAAGCTAGCCCTCCGCAGACCACCGTCGCTTAGTTGTCAATCAACTTAAATCATTGCAAACGAATGACTTAGCCGCATTGAATCTAAGGGATCGCTAACCTACCGTCAAGCTCGCGCTCGGAGGGTTTGCCCAGCACCAGAGGTGCACAACAAACCGCCCTGCAATCGTTATCGTCGCTAGAACCGTCAAACTTTAGACAGAGCGAGATTTTCTGCGGATCTCGATCTCTTCGAAACTATAGAGCTGGCCCGTCCCACTGCCGGGGCAGACACGACAGGTTTCGTTCCAATCTTTTTTGCGTTTCAGATTGCTATCCCAAAACGGCCAAGTCCGACACTGAGTCGGTCGTGCGTTGTAGACCGTGCACTTGCGAGATTGCGGATCGAGAAAAATACAGTCGCCGTCGGGATACTCGGTCAAGCTTTTCCCATCACCTTCCCGCCGAACAAACTTCTGCTCGAAATCCTCAGGCGTCATCTGCATTTCGTTTGCCAGTGCAACAATCTCGGCTTCGTCAACCCAGACATACCCGGGCGCACCGCTGCAGCAGTCACCACACCCGGTACACTCAAATCGCAGCCCGTCTCGATACCACGGCGTCTGGCCCATCCCGATTCCCTTACCCGAGTTGAAGTTCTGTGGCGATCTCTTTCAGCGCTTCGCCCAAGCGATCGATTTCGTCAAGCGTTGTGCCATGGCCGCCGCTGATTCGCAATGTCCCCTGAGGTCCTGTCCCCAGAAAATCGTGAATCAACGCCGCGCAGTGCAATCCGGATCGTACCTCGATCCCAAACTCGGTGTCCAACAAGGTCGCGACCATCCCCACGTCAACGGCATCAAACACCAAACTGACAATCGGCAAAACGCCACCGGTGAGCGCGCGGACACCTTCGATTTCCGAGGTCAAATGACGCAATCGCGATGCGATTTGGTCTTGATCATCCGAACGTGATGATGGATTTTCAACAGCCAGCACGCTCAATCCCGCATCCCAACCCGCAATCGCGGTCACATTTAAATTGCCCGCTTCCAGCATTCCCGGCATCGCGGTGGGCATCTCCAGTTGCTGGGAAATCGAGCCAGTGCCACCGAAAATGGTCGGCTTCATCTGTGCAGCCGCTCGGCCGGACAACGCCAACATGCCGGTCCCCAGCGGTCCGCATGCACCTTTGTGACCAGGTGCTGCCAGCAGATCGATCCCGCTGGCTTGCATGTCGATCGACATATAACCGAGCGTCTGTGCGGCATCACACAACAGCAGCGTTTCGCCGCCGCGCATCATTCCGCCAATCGCCGCCACATCTTGAACCGCCCCGGTCACGTTGGACGCGTGAGAGATCGCAACCAAGCATGTCGTCGGTCTTAATCGCCCAACAACCGCAGCCGGGTCGACACGACCAAACTCGTCACAGGGGACGATATCGAGCTCGATTCCACGATGCTGTACCAGCCAATTCAGCGGCCTGAGCAGGCTGTTGTGCTCGATCGCCGTCGTGATGACATGATCGCCTTCACCAACGACGCCAAAAACCGCCGCGTTCAGCGCGGTCGTGCCGTTGGAAAAGAAGGCGACGTTTTGTGGCGACGGATGGTTGACCAACCGAGCCAATCGGCGACGACAGGATGCGACGATCTCGTCGGCGATCGAAGCGCTGCGATACGCCCCGCGGCCAGCCGATGCGCCGACCTGACGCGCGAAACGATCCATCGCTTCGTAGACCGCCGGCGGCTTGGGCCAGCCGGTCGCGGCGTGGTCCAGGTAAATCCGTTGTCGATTTTCGCTCGTTGGTGCCGCTGTCATTGCGGATGAATCCACTGCTGGCTTGCGTCTGCGAAATGCTCGCGTTTCCAAATCGGTACATCTGCCTTGATGCGGTCCATCAACCACGGCAACGCGGCCAGCGCCCCGACGCGATGCGCAGCGCTACAGCCGATCACGATGCTCGGCTCGCCGATCGCCACTTCGCCCAGGCGGTGCACGATCACGATCGATGCCAAGTCAAACCGCTCGTAGGCTTGTCCCGCTAACTTTTTCAATTCCGAAACCGCCATCGGCTCGAACGCTTCATAGGCCAGCTTGACCGTTTCGCGGCCCGCCGTCATCCGCCGCGTCACTCCTTCGAACCAAGCGTGCGCCCCCGTGTCAGGGTCCGACAAGTGACCACGCAGCGCCCCGACATCGATCCGCTGGTGGGTCAGTTCGACAAGGATTCGATCCGCTGGCGCAGGCCGCTTTGGCGATTGGCCCGACGCATGTTCGTTACACGATTGATTCATCACGCCTTGTTACCCGCCACTGACCGGCGGAATCAACGCTACTTCGGCACCGGCGTCGACCAACGCGTCGCCACCGACGAACGATTGATCGA
>DNWZ01000512.1 GCA_003506095.1 Planctomycetaceae bacterium
GCCGTGCCGCCATTGCCATGAAACATCAGCACCACAGGCATCGCAGCTTTGCCATCGTAACCCGGCGGCACGTGAACGAGCGCCCGCCGTTCAATTCCGTCCACCGTCAGCGTCACGGTCTGCAAATTCGCCGCAGCAATGAGTGCCGCGTCCGCCCGAGCACGTATCGCCCGCGCGACGGCGAACAAAACGAAGAGGACAACAAGAACGATGCCCACAACTGCAGTTGCACGACGGAGAGTTCTCATGGCTTATAGGTTCCGGCTTCGGGATACTTTCGTCCGGCGCTTGATTCAATCCTCGTTTTACCGCGTCGAGCAGTGTCGGACTAAAAACGTGATCGGCAGGAAGTGCGTGCAGCGATTCGAGCAGTTCTCCACGCATATCGTCCATGTCCAGCGCGTTGAAGATAGCCGCCCCCTCAAGCGAGTCTGGTGGCGAGCGATGAGGCCGACGATTTCGGATGGATTGGAATTCTGCATCATTTTGGCTCCAGTTGGCTAATGTCGCCCGAATCGCGAACATCAACATGATTCGCAAAAATTGTATCAGAATTCGCGAGATTCACCTAAGATCAGTCTAATTCGGTATTTAGGCAAGCCAGAAGTCGAAGGAAGTGATCGCACCATTTGCGTTCAAGTCGCCTTACTGATGGCGGGGCCATGCTCTGTGCGGTGCCTCGAGCCCTCGTTGCTCCTCAAATTTCCAATCGGACGCCTAATTCAGAGCCTCTCGACGACTATTTTCCGTCATTCAGCGCTGCTTTCGTGTATTCCTACAGATAGGGAAACACGGTTTGCTTCGTCTGCAGACCAGTGCCATGAACCGTCAACGATTTCGATGATTTTTGCTTCTGCTTTCGCCAGTTTAGTCGCGAGCTGAGTAGTTCAAGGGGGTAGAGATACATCGGTTCAAAACGTCTGCATCGAAAGAAACCTTGCAAACTTTTTTTGGGACGTCGTTAAGACAAATTGCAAAGTTAGTACTGGGATGGCAAGTTGTTCGACCGCCTCCCGCCCAACGGTTAGTGCGTTACGCCGATTTAATTTGGAGAGCATGTGGATGAAAAATCGGCGAGTCGTTGCTGTTGAAAATATACCTCGATCGCTCCAAGAGCGGTCGCAGTGGGTTTGCTGGAAGTACATTCCAAGACCCAAGGGTAAGCCGACCAAGTTGCCCTTCAACGCGATGAAAGGCGGGCAAGCAAAATCGAACGATCCGAATACGTGGACAACCTTTAATAAAGCCCTCGATGCGTTCCAGCGTGATACCACCTACGCTGGCATCGGCTACGTCTTCTCCGAGGACGATCCCTACACCGGCATCGACCTCGATGATTGCCTCGATGAGCAAGGCGAGTTTATCTGGGGCAAGGACATCGTCGACCGTATCGATACATACTGCGAAGTGTCGCCATCGGGCAATGGCGTCAAGATGATCATCGAAGGCGTCAAGCCAGCTTGGGCAACCGAGTGCGTGGTGAAAGGCCAGGGACCAAAAGGCGATGGCAAAGTCGAAGTCTACAATCGCGCTCGCTACTTCGCGTTAACGGGCCACCGTATAGCGACTGCGTCCGAAGGCATTATGGCTCGCCAAGAGCAACTGGACGCGTTGTGCGCCGAACTGTGGCCCGACAAGCCCAAGAAAGCCCCAGAGCCAAAGCCAGCGGTTGAAGAAGGGAAGCCATCGAAGAACTTCGACGAAGCCATGCTCAACCGCATGCGTACTTGTTTGACAGAAATCGACAAGATGAAAGTCGCCGACAAAGGCGATGGCTCCAATCGCTTGTTCGCTGCCTGCTGCCGATGCGTTGAGCACGATTTGCCAGACGATGCCGCTCTGGCTGTTCTTGCCAAGTACGCTAAGCATAAACCGTTTCCATCGGCATGGGGATCGAAGTCCGTCCTCAAACGCCTGCGTAGCGCGGAAAAGAAAGTCGAGCGAGGCGCAGCGAAGAAGAGGCGTAGCGGGCCATCGATGCTCAGCGTTGGCCAATTATTGAAGGACCATCCCGAGTTGCGTCCGCCTGTGGTCAACGGCCTACTGCGTATCGGCGAAACGATGAATATCATCGCGCCTCCCAAGTACGGCAAGAGCTGGCTAGTGACCGACCTTGCCATGGCGGTTGCTACTGGTCGCCGTTGGCTCGATGCCTTCGATACGACGCAGGGCAATGTATTGATCCTCGACAACGAACTGCATAGCGAAACGTCGGCGAATCGGATTCCCAAGGTAGCGACCGCTCGTGGTATCGAGTTGCCAGAGATTGCCGACAAGCTATTCGTCGACAACCTGCGTGGTCGGCTCCTCGATGTCTATACGCTTCAACCGTACTTCGAATCGCTGAAGAAGGACTTCTTCAAAGTCGTTGTGATGGATGCGTTCTATCGCTTTTTGCCGAAGGATAGCGACGAGAACAGCAATGCGAACATGACGGACGTTTACAACCGCCTGGATTGGTACGCTGCCATGCTCGGTTGCTGCTTCGTCCTCGTCCATCATGCCAGCAAAGGGAACCAGTCGGGAAAATCGGTTACGGACGTTGGCGCTGGTGCTGGTAGCCAAGCACGGGCGACCGATACGCATCTCATCATGCGTCAACACCAAGAGGACGGATGTGTGGTCGTCGACGCCGCCGTCCGCTCTTGGCAACCGCTGGATTCGCTTTGCCTCCGCTGGTCGTTTCCGGTTTGGAGTATCGAAGATAACCTCGATCCGACTGACCTTCGACCGGAGCGACCTCGCAAGAAGCCCAAGCCCAAAGAGGAACAGCAATCCGGCGTACCCAAGTGGACGAAGGATAGCTTCGTCGAGTCGTTCGTTAGCGACGAGCCAACGACGATGAAAGCGATCATCGCTGCTGCCAGAGAGACGGGCATTACGCAGCGTATGGCTCGCGACATGATCCAGCTAACCGAGGACGCTGGCTTGATCCATCGTTGGTCGTTTGGTGCTAATCGTCCGGTCAAGTTCGCGACCGTTCCGCAGCCCTCATTGGTAGGGACGGAAACATGAAAATCTGTGTCTGTGTGTGTGCGCGCACACCCCCTAGTACCCCCAGGCACAGTGCGCGAACGCACGGCCTGGGGCTGGGGTACTAGTGCGCGCATACACACAGGGCGCGTGGGTCCTCGGTACGCATTTTTCAAACCATGGGCCGCCAGAAAGGCCGCAAGCATAGAGAGAGTTTGTTACGTCGAGTTGTCCGGAAAATGAGCAACCATTTGGGAACGTGCATCATTCAGATAGGGAAAGGTGGATGGGGGAGAGAATGGAAGTAAACCAGCCAACGCCTGAGCAACGGCTTGCGGAAATCGCCGCGTGCCTAGCGCAGGGCATCGTTGACTTGCACAAGCAAGGGCGACTTGGAACAAAAGCCGAAGAGTTTCCGACTGACTCGCCAGCTTCGCTTGACTTCGGTTCGGACTCAGGGCTCTCTGTGAACTCGGGTTCTATATCGGGTTTTTCGAATAATTACGAAGGAGGAACGGATGTCGTTGAATGTGACTAAAGAGGTCGCCTTGCTCAAGCAGATGACGGTGGGCCAGTTGCGTGAACGTTACTTGCAGGTGACCGGCGAAGCGACGCAGGCGGCCAATCGCAAATGGCTTGTGCGTCGCATCATCTGGCGAATGCAGTCGATCGAAGAAGGCGGCTTGTCGGAGCGCGCTATCGCGCGAGCACGTGAATTGGCTAGTGGCGCTGATCTGCGAACCACGGCGCCCAAACAACGATCGCTCCAAGCGGATGCCGACAGGCGCACACGTGTGTTAGCCTGCGGTCAGATCGGCAATGTCAACTTACCGCTGCCAGGCACTCTGATCACGCGGATGTACAAAGGTCGGCAGCTTCAAGTGCGCGTCGGCACCGGTGGCTTCGAGTACGAAGGCGAGCTATTCAAATCGCTTAGCGCCGTAGCCAAAAAGATCACCGGCTCACACTGGAGCGGAAACAAGTTCTTCAACCTGAGCGACAAGGATGGCAATTGATGAAAAAACGTACTTCGACTGAACAAACCAAGTCCGTTCGCTGTGCCATCTACACCCGCAAGAGCACCGAAGAGGGGCTCGATCAAGAATTCAATTCGCTCGACGCCCAGCGTGAGTCAGCAGAAGCGTTCATCGTGTCGCAAAGACACGAAGGCTGGGAAGCGGTTGCTGAATCCTATGACGATGGTGGCTTCACGGGCGGGAATATGGAGCGTCCTGCCCTTAAGCGATTGCTCGCCGACATCAGGGCTGGCAAAATCGATTGTGTGATCGTTTACAAAGTCGACCGGCTCAGTCGATCGCTCATGGATTTTGCCAGGATCATCGAGATCTTTGATTCACAGCATGTCTCATTCGTTAGTGTGACGCAGCAGTTCAATACTTCGACGTCGATGGGTCGGTTAGTGTTAAACGTTCTACTTTCGTTCGCCCAGTTCGAACGCGAGATGATCAGCGAACGAGTGCGTGACAAAGTAGCTGCATCGCGTCGCCGTGGAAAATGGTCTGGTGGGATGCCATTGCTCGGCTACACCGTTGAAAACACCAAGCTGGTGGTCGACGAAATCGAAGCAGCTTCAGTGCGTCGAATCTTCGAGCTTTATCTGGAGCACCAATCGCTGCTGCCAACGGTTCGCGAGCTCAATCGGCGTGGCTGGACGACGAAACGCTGGGTAACGAAAAAAGGCGACCGACGTGGCGGCCGTGCCTTCACACGAAACGCACTCTACAAACTGCTCACTAACGTCACGTATATCGGCAAAATCAAGTACAAGGACGAAACCCATGTCGGCGAACATACCGCGATCGTGCCCGTCGAGGTATTTGACCATGTTCAGAACAATCTGAAACGTAACGGCCAGTCGGGAGGAACGTTGGTTCGCAATAAGCATAGCGCTCTACTGAAGGGCCTGCTCTATTGCCAATCGTGTGGTTGCGTGATGACGCATTCGTTTAGCTGCAAAGGCAACAAGCGATACCGCTACTACGTGTGCGGTACGGCCATGCAACGAGGCTGGTCGGAGTGCCCCGCGCCGTCGGTACCGGCTGGTGAAATCGAGCGGTTCGTAGTCGAGCAAATTCGAACGATCGGCAAGGATCCGGCACTGTTAAAGCAAACAACCATCGATGTTCAACAACGGAACCATGTCGAGTGCAAACGATTAAGAGACGAACAGAAGTCGCTAACGCGACAGATGCGAGACGATCATGCCAAGCTTCAAGCGATCGTTGCCAATCCTAACATCACCAGCAACTTGTCGGGGATCAGCGTAATCCAGTCGCGACTTGAAACCGCCGACCAACGCTCCCAGCAGATCACATCGGAGCTTGCGGTGCTCGAAGCCCAAAGGATCGATGACCAGCAAATCACAAACGTCTTGGCTGGCTTCGACGATCTTTGGCAATCGCTACCACCCAAGGAACAAGTCCGCTTGGTCCGACTACTGATCGAGAGCGTCAGTTTCGACGGACCAGGCGGCAACGTAGCAATCACGTTTCACCAAACTGGTTTGAAAAGCTTAACCGAGACTCAACTGGAGCACGCACAATGACCGAACGCCTAACCATCAACCGCCCATTCCACGTCGCCATCAAACGAAGTGGAACCAAACAGCTTCAAAGCGGAGCGATCGTTGTGACGCCTACTGGCCGCGTGCCCCGAATCAGCCGGCTGCTCGCCCTAGCCCACCATTGCTTCCGGCTGGTTCAAAGTGGAGCGATCATCAACCAATCCGAGCTCGCCCACTTCGGCCAGATCTCAACAACGCGAATGACGCAAATCATGTGGCTCGACAACCTCGCCCCCGACATCCAAGAAGAGATCCTCTTCCTGCCCAGAACCACCCAAGGCCGTGACGCGATCAAAGAGGCCGACATCCGTCCCATCGCCAAAACACTCGACTGGAACAAGCAACGGCAAATGTGGAATAGGCTGCGGCAAAGCACTATTGGCTTACCGGGAAAAACGATCTCATCATAGATTTTCGCAATAGTTGGCAGTCAATTGCATGCCGCGGGGCTGCCAAGCAATGCCTCAGCCGCTTCCTCTCGTCTTTGAACGTGACTGTCATGCCGATAGATGCTATGATTGGAACAGGAGCAAAACTCATGACCCAGTCCATTCAAACATCCGTTGACCGAACCGTTAGCGACATTACTCCCAATCAACGTCACGCTATTGAAGAGCTGGTCGGAGGAGATCTGGCTCCTGACCAAAGGATCTTTGTTCTTGCTTATCGCCCGGGTGTCGAACCGAACGAAGCTGACAAATCTGTTGCTCGAAGTCGGATTGAAGAGCTGCTCACCAAAGCTCATGGAAATGCCAAGCAGCAAGATTTGGCACCCGCCGAGATTGAAGCCGCTAATCGACCGTAGGCTCAGGAAGCTCGCTTCTTTCGCTCTGGGTTGGAGTACATGAACGCAGTAATTAACGGGCATAGAATGGCCGTCAAAATTACCGAGATCGCGATCTGCCCGGTTGCTGTGGGGAGAATCTGAATGTAAGGGTTGTCAGCACCCATCCCATTTCCGGAGGCGATCGCGACGGCAAGGGGAGTCTGTACGGCATTCCCCGCAGTCGACCCTTCAGCAAAACCAGCAATCGTGGAACGTTCGCCCGATAGATGCAGGGCAAGGGCGCAGATTGATCCCGTCAGAAACGCCGTCGCAACTCCTAGTATGACACCACCTAATAATACATCTGCATCAAGGAATACGCCAAAGTTAATGGTGGTGCCTAAAGCGAACGCAAAGAATGGAATACACAGCTTCTCGCCCGGCGCTAAGAAACGACGCACCTCATCGCTGATCTGGCCTAACGCAAATCCAAGCGCCATCGGAAATAGCACGCCAAGAAATGCTGCCATCGGAAATCGCTCGCCGAGAATCCCGAGCGCAAGTAGCGTAAAGAATGGACCGTCATTGAGCGAGATTACAGAAACCGCTCCGACGTCACTTCGATCTCCATACTGGCCCGTCAGTGCCAAGTAAAGTCCGCCGTTACCATTTGACATCGCAGCCAGAACAGCAACCAGTGAAAGCCCGAACCAGCCATGAAAACGATCTGAACTGACCGCAATCGCATAGCCGCAAGCGATCGCCACGAGTAGTTTGGTGGTCGTTATGATCGCGCCTTTCTTGATCGCGCTGCGACCGACGCCAAAGTCCATTTGTGCGGAAACACATACAAGGAACATCGCAATGAGCGTTGGGGCTCCGATTCCGGTTAATGCCGTTGCGAAGCCACCTATTTGAAGGAATTCGTACGATTCGCGTCCGTCTGCATTCGCGATCGGCGAAGCACCAAGCCATCTCAGTACCTCTTCAATGACGGCCAGATGAGCACGGTCGATCGTGCACAAGATGGCGCCGAGTAGTAACGGTACTATCATCAGTCCGCCCGGCAGTCGTTTTAACCAGACCAGCATCGCGTCAATCCTTACCGAAGATGGTTGGCGAAGAAGCGTTGCCATTCTTCCAGATGCCGACGCATCGATTGTCGAGCGAGGTCGGCAGACCGCTTGCGAAACGCATCGAGAATCGCAGCGTGCTCTTCCGCCGCTTGCTGCAGTACGCTGGCATCGGTGTGCGAACGATTGAAGACACGGTGGAGCAGTCGATAGCGATTAATATCTGCCGCCAATCTCGGGCTGCCCGATGCGCTGGCGATCGCGGAATGAAACTCGTCATCCAGTTGCACCCACTTTGCAATCGTCGACACCGAGAGCTTGCTCTTGCGAAACTGAGTCAAGGTTTCTTCCAAGCGCTGCAAAGTCGGTAAGTCAATTCGGTCGGCGCATTTAGCGGCAGCTTCGCTTTCCAAAATGATTCGCATTTCGTAAACGTCCCGAATGTCCTCGGCTCCAAAAGAAACGACGACAGGTCGACGATTGGCCGCTTGAATGACCAAACCATCCTTGACCAGTTGCTTGACCGCCTCGTGGATCGGAGTTCGGCTGACGTTTAACGTGCGAGCCAGCTCGACTTCGCTGACCGGCTGGCCAGGCTCAAGCCTTCCACGGACGATCATCTCGACGAGCGATTCGTAGACCTGCTCGCTGAGGCGGAGGCTGTTGTCAGCCTCGGCTTTCCCGTTCGTTGGTGCTCTTCCTGCAGGAGTAATGCGGTTTACCAATTAGAGTGCCGCCCGATGTAATGAGGACATGCAATCCCCTGGATTTTCTCAATTTGGCGTCTGAACGTCGCCGCCAAAAACTGGCTGAAAGCATTCTACCAAACTGCATGCAGAATTGACAGCTCTGTATGGATCAGATAAATTGCATGCAGGTTGTAGAATTCGCGTGCACGCCTCCGGAGCCTTCCCGTGCGTATCCTTCCCGTCATCGCAATCACTATGGGTGACCCCGCTGGAGTTGGCCCCGAGATCTGTTTGAAGGCGTCTTGTGAAGTGGCTCGAGGTGAACGTGCGTTGGTTATTCTCGGCGATGCGAATGTATTGTCACGAGCAAGCTGCGAAGCGAACTTGCCAATACCCTGCGTGGCGGAAACCCTAGACGAAGCGGTGACAATGGCCCAAGTTCACGGCGCGGCAGTTTGCCATGTCGAAAGCTTAGGTAATGACTGGCAACCGGGAATTTTTTCCGCAAGAACCGGCGAGGCCTCCTACCGCTATGTCACCACCGCCATCGATGCAGCACTGTCAGGACAAGTCGACGCCATTGTGACTGGGCCAATTCACAAGGAAGCGTTGCGGCAAAGCGGAGTGAACTATCCGGGGCACACCGAAATCTTCGAAGCATTAACGAAGTCGCCGCGAGCTTGCATGATGCTGACGTCTGATGCACTGACATGCTCCTTCGTGACGACGCATGTGGGGCTTTGCGAAGTGCCCGGTTTGATCTCAGCCGAACGTGTTTTAGACGTGATCGAGCTGACCGATGAAGCCATGCGGTTGATTCATGGCCGCCCCGGGCGGTTGGTTGTCTGCGGTCTAAATCCTCATGCCGGTGAAGGCGGATTGTTCGGGAACCGTGAAGAAGAGCGATTCATTATCCCGGCCATTGAAATCGCGAGACAGCGTGGGATTACGGTCGAAGGCCCGCTGCCACCTGATACTGCGTTTCTGCCAGCTCGCCGCAAGCGAACTGATGCTTTCGTCTGCATGTATCACGACCAGGGACATATTCCACTCAAGGCGCTCAGCTTTGAAACGGCCGTCAACACGACGCTCGGCTTGCCAATCGTGCGTACCAGTGTGGACCACGGGACCGCACTCGATATCGCGTGGAAAAAGTTTGACGCTGATCCAACGAGCATGCTGCAGGCCATTGCGTTAGCGACCAAGTTCTGTCGTAACGAGATGGGTCCGTTGAGCTTGACAGTTGATGATGGTCATAACAGTCAGATGGGGTCGCTATGAAGATCATTGTCATTGCAGATGATTTTACCGGGGCCTCAGAGGTTGCCGGCGCGGCGATTCGATTTGGATTGACCGCCGAAGTCCATGTCGGGCAGGTTTATCCTTCTCCAGTCGACGTCATTGTCGTCGATGCCGATAGTCGATCTTTGGATTTTCAGTCAGCAACCGCAAGGCTGTTTGAATTGACGATGCAGGCCCTAGAACTACGCCCCGATGTGCTCTTCAAGAAAGTCGATTCGTTGTTGCGTGGGCCGGTAAATGCGGAGATTGCGGCAATGCAACGAGTGGCCGGTTTGAGTCGTTGCTTATTGGTGTGTGGGAATCCACGAAAACAGCGGATCGTGGTGGGCGGGAAGATCCGCGTAAATAACGTGCCGTTGCACCAAACCGAATTCGCGACCGATCCAGAACATCCGTGCCACACCGATGATGTGATGGAGTTACTGCGTCAACCCAATGCAATCGAAATCGGTGATGTTGCTTGCTCCGCTGATCTGCAGATTCACGCGCGTCGCTGGTACGACCAGCGATCACAGACTTTAGCGGCAGGCGGTGCGGAGTTTTTCGAAGCTGTGTTGGCGCAATGTCTGGAATCAGCAGATCCATCCGCCTTCGCCCTGCGGAACATTACATACGATGACCCGCCGCTCGGTTTCGATGGCGACATTTTGCTGGTAAGCGGCACAAGCATGACACGATGCGACGACTGGCCGATTGTACCGATGGAAGCCTCACTGTCGTCGACTGAGTTGGTCGCTCAAGTTTGCCGCACTTTGTCTGTTCACGGACGTGCGGCGATCCGTGCAGTCGATATCGCCAGCGCTCAGCCCGAAACTCGAATCGAGATATTAGCGGATGTCGCCTCGGGAGTGCTCGCATATTGTCGACCGGCCCAAGTGTGGATCGAAGGCGGCCGAACGGCGTCAACGCTCATCCGCGAACTCGGATACCAGCAATTGACTGCGATTGCGAATGCGGGTGACGGCATCGTAGCGCTCCGATCAATTGATGAAACATCTCCGCTCTATTTGATCAAGCCCGGAAGTTATTTATGGACTGCGCAGGAAGTTTCTTCTGTGCCTGCTTCGAGTGAGAAAAAGACCGCATTGGTTGATTCTTCCGGGCAGATTAACCATTCGGTTTTGACAATGAAGAGGTTGCTTCTCGTTGCGTTGCTGAGCCTTTGGTTTTCGAAGAACGCTTTATCGATGGACTTCGCAGCGGTCCGCGACATCCTGGTCCAGCAATGCATCGATTGTCATAACGCTGAAGCACAAGAAGGTACCGTTGATCTTTCGCGATTCAACTCGCTCGATGATGTTGACCGAGATCGCGCCCTTTGGAAGACTGTCTTTGATGTGGTTGAAGCGGGACAAATGCCTCTCGCCGATTCGGGTTATGAGCTAGATAAGACGCAACGTGAAGCGTTGCTTTTGTTTGCCAAAGAGGCATTATCCCAACCGAATCCAACGTTAAACGCTATCGATCCCGGCAAGCCAATCCTCCGGCGACTAACGAGGCTGGAATACAACAATACCGTGCGTGATCTGTTCGGATTGGATTATGACATTTTCATGTTCCCCGAACGCTTGCCTCGAAACGGTGGCTTGCAATCGCAACTCGATCGCGACAAAGCGATGGTTGTGCAGACATCAATGCGTGAATACGGACAAAAATATGATGTTCTGTTACCTGACCTAGGACTGCCGGGGGACAGTCGCGCTGAGTACGGCTATGCAAACCGCGGCGATGCGATGAACTTCTCGCCACTGCTGTTTGAGAAATATCTTGAGATGGCGGCCGCAATTGCCTCAAGCGATCGTTTGCTCCGAGACAGTCGCGTGCTGCAAGAGTTGTTCGGCATCGAAGCGGAAACGCCCAAACCGTCTGCTGAGACGAACGATTCGGAAACCGTTGCCTTGCGTGCCGTATTCGCACCACGAGAACGAATCGGTAAACAAGCCGCTGAAAATGATACTTGGCATGACAGCTTTGTTCGCGATTTGACCGCTTCGTTCGAGCGGGGCAGCGGTGGAACATTTGATGTTCCAGAAACCTTGAACAATCAAACGATCCCAGGCAAAGGCGGATTGATCAAGCTGCGTCTCAACGATCAAGTCCTGTTGATCAATCCGAATGTTGACTTGTGGCTGGCGTCGTTTGCGACAGTCGACGAGACCTCGGGTAGCCATTTGTTGACCAATCGCAATAAAGGAGAGAAGGTCTTCGAGTTGACCTTTGCCGGACAGGGTTCCTTCGATCCGCAAATCCAGCACTTGGGCGTGTGCGTGCTCTCGCGTCGAAATCAACGCGGTCGCGTTCAATTGAGTGCTGTCCTTTCCAGCGGTCAGCGACTGACAAGGGAAGCGGATGTCAGCGAGCAGTCGGGCAACGTTTTCTTCTCATGGGTCGCGCCGCCGGGAACGTCGATCAAGACCCTCGCCGTCGACGGTTCGGAGTTCACGGGTGATTACGTTTTGCTTGATGACTTTGGATTCATCTTTGGTGACGCCGTTCGCAACGCGAGTGTGAAACTGCCCAAAAACCAATCGGCAACCAACACCTCTCCCGATTCAAAGCTCTTGGCTATTGAAGATCGAATTTTAAGGTTCCTTACCCGAGCGTATCGCCGCGAAGTTACAGAGCCTGAATTGGCTTCCGCGACGGCACTGGTTGCTGACCATATTGCGAAAGATAATTTGGAGGTCGAAGCACTTAGACGGCTGATTCAAACCGTGCTCGCATCGCCCGAGTTCTTGTTCTTGGCGGAACCTATTGCCGATTCGAAGCAAGCCGTGCGAGACGTGACAGCCTATGAACTGGCCAATCGGCTGAGCTATTTTCTTTGGGCGTCGATGCCTGATGAGGAACTACTAAAGGCCGCCGAGGCGCAAGAGCTTAAGAAGCCGGAATTCCTCCGCGCCCAAATCAGACGCATGCTGGCGGACCGATCACGATCGCGCGAACTATCGGAATCGTTTGCCGTCCAGTGGTTGCGGCTAGACCAACTTTATAGCTCCAAACCTGACCGCGAGATCTTTAAAAGCTTCTATTCCGGTCCGCAGGGGAAATCGACGCTGCATGGCCTAATGATGACCGAAGCTTTGCTGCTGTTTGAAACGGTTCTGGTCGAAGATCGCACGATCCTCGATCTGTACGACCCCGACTTCACTTGGCTCAATGGGCAGCTTGCCAAATTGTATGGGCTTCGAGACGCGTTCGAGAAAACTAAAGCAGAAGCGACGGAAAACGGCCAGTTGGCAGATCAGATGGCTGAAAAAGAGGCTGGCTCTTATTGGCTGCGAACACAGCTTCCTGATCGCACGCGTGGCGGAGTGATGACGATGGCCGGCCCACTGACTTTGACCTCACTCCCTTTTCGTACCAGTCCCATCAAACGTGGTGCATGGCTTCTGGAAACGGTTTTCAATCGACCTCCGAGCGAACCGAAGGTAGCGTTTGTGTTGGAAGAGGCGGCTAGCGAAGACAGCGACGCACCGCAGACGCAAACCGTTCGTCAAATCTTTGAACAACATCGCAGTGACCCGAACTGTAACTCCTGTCACAGTCGCATCGACCCGCCCGGCTTTTCACTGGAAGTCTTCGATGCCATGGGAGCCTATCGAACCCATGACGGTGAGCAAGCTGTTGACGCGAGTGGAACGTGGAATGATCGCGACTTTTCTTCGCCAGCAGAATTTAAAGATGCGATCCGCGCTCGGGAACAGGAGTTGGTACGCGGCTTTGTCGAACACATGCTCAGCTATGCACTCGGTCGCCATCTCGAATACTTCGACATGAAGACGGTTGACCAGATCGTGACCGACGCCGCTAGCGAAGGTTATCGAATTTCGGCAATCATCGAAGGTATCGTGCTTTCTTATCCTTTCCAGCACGTGAGGAACCAGCCATGAATCCACATAACATCCATCATGGTGCAGCATTACCGCGACGACATTTCCTGCGTTCGGCCGCCGGCGGATTGTTCGCGTTGCCCTGGCTTGAATCGTTGGCTCGGGGTGCCGAATCAAGCACATCGTTACCACAACGCTATGCCTTCATTTACACGCCCAACGGCTACAACCAGGAAACTTTTCTGCCGCAAAGCGAAGGGGCATCGTGGGAGCTTGCGCCTGCACTGAAGCCGCTCGAGCCCGTTCGTGGACAAGTGTCATTGCTGTCGGGATTGGATCGCGAGTTTGTGCCGGGAACCGGAGTGCATGCTCAGTGCGGATCATGTTGGTTGACCAGCTCCGCGCCGCAGGAAACGCTTGACGGTGGTTTTCCTACCAACACGACGCTCGACCAATTGCTGGCTCGACAACTCAGTCGTGACACTCCTCTTCCTTCGCTGGAACTGAGTTGTAATGACTTTACAAATCGTAAGGAGACGAAGTACTTCGAGTGCATTTCCTGGTACGGCCCCAGCCATGCGGCACAAACAGAAAAGAATCCACGAACCGCGTTCGGTCGTTTGTTTGGTCGGCCTAATGGTGATGTGCTGAATCAAAGCGTGCTCGATCATGTCCAAAACTCGGCAACGCAATTGGCTAGACGGCTTTCTTCGGCGGACCGTTCAAAGCTAGATGAATACTTGGAGAGTGTCCGCCAAACGGAACGTCGAATTCAAGCGGCCGAACAGGCAGCGGCGAGGATTGCCGAACCTCCGTTTGCTGAACCAGCGGGGATACCGCAGCGACGCGACGAGTACCTACGACTGATGGGCGATTTGATCGTTCACGCATTTAGGCTGGATTTGACCCGCGTGGCAACTCTATTGGTCGATCCCGAACGTTGGGACAGCCCGCGCATGTTCGATGGAGTGTTTGATTCACCACAAAACCATCACGTGTTGACTCATACTAAAGGCGATGAGGCAAAGTCAAAGATCACCGAGATTGATCGTTTTCATGTTGCATTGTATGCGTACGTTGTTCAACAGTTGGCTGCGATTCCCGAGGGGAACGGGACATTGCTCGATCGTTGCTGCATCGTGATGGGAAGCGGCATTAGTGACGGAGACAAACATAATTATGCAGACCTGCAAGTCTTGTTAGCAGGTGGTTTGGTGAAGCACACCGGGTTCAAGCAATACGCTGGTCGTCGCCCGCTTGCTGACTTGTGGTTGACTTTGGCACAGCGAGCGAGTCTGAACATCGATCGGTTTGCCGACAGTACAGGAGCATTGACGGATGTTTAGTCGACACAGCCTAACCTTCGCGATTTTGCTAAGTCTTTCAACGACCGCCTGTGCCGACGATGCAGCTTTCTTTCGCGAGTACATCCAGCCCTTACTGCAAAACAATTGCTACGACTGCCACAGTCACGACAACGGAGAAGCAAGCGGCGGACTGGTGCTTGATTCCAAAGCGGGTTGGTCGGTTGGCGGTGATTCGGGGCCGGCAATCGTTCCCGCTGAGCTTGACAAGAGTCTTCTGTGGCGAGTGGTGAACTATGAAGTGCCTGGTCTGGAAATGCCGCCTGATGGAAAGTTGCCCGAAAGCGATCTGGTGCTGATCAAGAAGTGGATCGAATCGGGTGCCGTGGATCCTCGCGAAGATGGACGTGCTGCCGAACGGAAAAAGATCGACATCGAAGCTGGACGCCAGTGGTGGGCGTTCAAGCCACTACAATCCGCGGGCCGTTCCAGTTTCAGTATCGACGATTACGTTAATGCGAGCCTTCATGATGCCGGTATGCAAACTGCCGAGCGAGCCGACGCGGCCACGCTTCTTCGTCGTGTCTCGTATGACCTGACCGGACTTCCGCCGGAGCCCAGCACGGCATCGCGTTTCGACTTGTCCGACCATGACCAGTACGCTCAGTACGTTGACTTACTGCTCGCATCGGATGGGTTCGGTGAGAAGTGGGGACGCCATTGGCTTGACGTCGCACGCTATGCCGACAGCAACGGTTCCAGCTTCAATGTGCCCTTTCATGATGCATGGCGTTATCGCAATTGGGTGATCGATGCAATCAACCGCAACATGCCGATTGATGAATTCATCCGCAAACAGATCGCTGGCGATTTGCTTCCGGCGGAGTCAGATGCGGAGCGAGACGAGAACTTGATCGCGACGGGTTACTTGCTACTCGGTTCCAAAGTCCTCGGCACATTTGATAAAGAACAGCTCACCCTCGACGTGATCGACGAACAGATCGACACAATTGGTAAATCGTTGCTCGGCATGACTCTTGGTTGTGCGCGATGTCACGATCACAAGTTTGATCCGTTGCCCCATTCCGACTACTACGCGCTGGCGGGTATTTTCGCCAGCACGTCGACTTTGGTGGATCGCATCGGCGGCCCGAAAGACGACGAGTCCGATTGGGAACGTCGTGGTCTTGGACCAGGCGGGGATGAAAAGTTGGTCGCTTTCTTGAAAGAGAACCGTTATCGATGGGTCAAAGCGGTTGGTAAGCGATTTCAAGCGAAGAAGAAACTCGACGAACTAACGGCTAAACAATCGGCAGTGAAAGGGGAGTCGGTAGACAGCGAACAGGTTGCAAAGGCTGATGATGCTTTGCAGGTCGCAGAATGGGAATTGAGTGAATTGCTTGCCGAACTGCCGCCTCATGCGATGGCGGTCCGGGAAGCAGATGTTATCACGGACGAGGAAATCCGAATTCGGGGCGTTGCGTCGAGCAAGGGCGAACGGGTTCCGCGTGGCTTCCTGCAAGTCGCTGCCTACGAGGGTCAACCGGAGATTCCGGGTGATCAGAGCGGACGACTCGAACTCGCCCAGTGGATCACTTCGCCTCAAAATCCGCTCACCGCTCGCGTGTTCGTCAATCGCGTTTGGAAGCATTTGTTTCGAGAAGGCATAGTACGCAGTGTCGATAACTTTGGGACGATGGGGGACAAACCATCGCACCCCGAGTTGCTCGATGACATGGCCGCGAAGTTTATCGACAGTGGTTGGGACCTAAAGCGGTTAGTTCGCGTGATCGTCCTGTCCGACGCTTACTGTCGAACTGTGAGGGTCTCCGATCCGAAAGACCCCGAGAATCGATTGCTGGCTCATCAAAGCCGCCGGCGACTCGAAGCGGAAGAGATCCGTGACACGCTGTTAGCGCTGCGAGGTGAACTTGAGCGCGGAAACAACGAAGACATATTGCGCACTCTGCCGATTGGTGATGCCAGCAACCTCGGCGAGTATCTCAGCATTCAAGACAATCGACGGACTGTCTATCAACCAGTGATCCGTACCGTCGAACCAGTGCTATTGCAGTTGTTTGATGCAGCCAGCAACACGATGGTCACTGGCGCCCGACCGCGCACGATCGTCGCGCCGCAATCGCTCTATTTCCTCAACAGTGATTTTGTGCAGGATTCTGCGAAATCGATCGGAGAGCAGGTTCTTGCCCGATACACCGAGACGGAGAAGTTATCAATCGGGCCGAGCGAATACCTCAAAGTGCTCGATGATCTCATTGTCGATATGATGCAGACGGTTGTATCGCGAGAACCGACAACTAACGAAAAGCAACTCCTGAAGCAGTACATCCAGACACAAGCCGACGGTGAGACGGGATTAACTTCCCACGACATGTTGAAAGTCTGCCAAGCCATTCTTGGAAGTACCCAATTTCAATTCTTGGATTAAACATTAAAGCGGCGACTGAAGTTCGTCCCCAAAGTGCCATGCAATTTACAACTCGACGTGACGTACTTCGTTCAGCCGCTTGCGGCTTCGGTGGACTTGCACTTGCTGGACTCACGGCTCAGCAAGTGCTCGCACAGAAGATCCATTTTCCCGCCAAAGCGAAGAGAGTCATCTTCCTGTTCATGCACGGCGGCGTCAGCCAGATGGATTCGTTCGATCGCAAACCGGTACTGAATGAACAGCATGGCAATTCGCTGCCGTTCAGTCTGCCTGGGTTGATTCGCCCAGACCGGCTCGGCAAGGTCTTTGGCGTCAAATGGGACTGGCAACAACATGGCGAGTGTGGCCAATGGGTATCGGAACTGTTTCCACATACTGCTCGCGTGGTAGACAAATTGTGCTTTATCAAAAGTCTTCATACCGAAGGCGAAGCGCACGGCCAAGCGGTTCTGCGTTTGCACACTGGCGAAGCGGCGTTCGATCGGCCGAGCGTCGGTGCATGGGTCAGCTATGGCCTCGGTAACGAAAATCAAGATCTTCCCGCGTTCGTCGCGTTGGATCCGCCGACAATGCATGGCGGCGTGCGGCTGTACGGCAGTTCGTTCCTGCCCGCTAAGCATCAAGCGATGCGGGTTTTGCTGGCAAAAACACCTAGCAAACGGCCGCAGATAGCCAACTTGAACAATGACTTGTTGAGCGAGGTACGCCAGAAAGAACAGGTCGACGCGATCACCGCGCTTAGCCGACTTCATGCTCAGCAAGTCGGTCACGATCCTCAAATTGAAGGTGTGATCGAATCGTTTGAGATGGCTTATCGGATGCAATCGATTGCTCCCGAAGTATTCGATCTTGGGCGTGAGACCCTGGAAACGAAGGAGCTTTACGGCGTCGATCAAAAACCGACCGATGGCTTCGCTCGGCAGTGCTTGCTCGCCCGTCGGATGGCCGAAGCGGGTGTTCGATTCATCCAAGTGTCGACCGGTTACCACTGGGACCATCACGGCAACATCGAACGCGATTTACCCGATAGCGCCGCACAAACCGACAAGCCAGCGGCCGCGTTGATCGAAGACCTCGATCGTCGTGGATTGCTCGACGATACGCTGGTCGTTTGGGCTGGCGAATTCGGACGCACACCCGTGGCACAAATCGATCGCGGTGCGCCGGGGCGGGATCATAATCCGCACGGCTACACGATCTGGATGGCTGGAGGCGGAGTCAAACCCGGCTACGCCCACGGAGCCACGGACGAGTTCGGCTATCTCGCCGTCGAAGATAAAGTCCATATGCATGACTTGCATGCCACGATCCTACATTTGCTCGGGCTTGACCACGAGCGATTGACCTATCGTTACGCGGGCCGCGATTTCCGACTGACCGATGTGTATGGGCGCGTTGTTAAAGAGGTGATTGCATGATTCTCCGCACAGCATTCATTGCGGTGGTATTGGCCGTTGGTGGCTTCATCCATGCCGCCGAACCATCTCATCGAGATATCGAATTCGCCCGTGTTGGCGAGCGAAAGTTAAGTTTGGATTTTTACGCGCCGACCGCCTCGACGATGAAGCCTACCCCCACGATCATCTGGATTCATGGTGGTGCGTGGCGAGCGGGTTCGAAGAACAACGTGCCGGTACTGCATTGGCTTGATCGCGGGTTTGCGATTGCAAGTGTTGAATATCGACTGACCCCCGACGCTAAATTCCCTGCCCAGGTACACGACATCAAAGCAGCGATTCGTTATCTGCGCAGTCGTGCGAAAGAGCTGAAACTGGATCCTGATCGATTTGTCATTGCAGGAGCGTCTGCAGGCGGTCACCTCGCCGCACTCGTCGGTGTCTCGAGCGGTGTAGAAGCTCTAGAAGGAGCTGTTGGAAATCACTTATCAGAGAAATCAATCGTCCAAGCGATAGTGTCGTTTTACGGTGCCTCGAATTTACAATCCATTCTCTCGCAATCGACAGATCATGGTTTGAGCGTCCGTGTTCCGGCTCTACAGCTGTTGCTCGGCGGTCAACCAAACGAACTCCCTGAGCTGGCGAAGTTGGCGAGTCCTGTTGCACATGTCGATGCATCTGATCCGCCGTTATGGTTAATCCATGGTGATGCGGATCCCCAGATGCCGCCGCAGCAATCCGTTGAACTCAAGGAGGCATATATTCAATCTCAGAACAATGTGAAGTTAGACGTGGTTGAAGGCGGGAAGCATGGCGGCCATGAATTCTATTCAAACCAGCGTTTGAACCGCATTGCCGATGAAGTGTTCGATGCGCTTGCCTCAGCGAATTCAACCACACGGATGCTTTTTGCGGGGAGTAGCTCCGCTTATTGGAACGATCTGCCGAATGAAGTTGCGAAAGTCATTTCCGGTCGCAGCGGCTTGGTGCAGCACAAAAAAATCACTGCGGAACTTGTCGGTCGCAGTGGCAGTGATATTCGCGTTTATCTCGACCCGAATTGTGATTACCAATATGGCGTAAAGCGCGGCCAAAGCTTTCTGGACAAGGTGCGGGATGAAAAATACGACTACGTCGTGTTGATGACCGTCTGTCGGTTCATCATGGGTGATGGCGAAGGCAACGTCGACGGGCAAGCGCATCGGGAGGCCATCACAAAGTACTGCCAGTCAATTCGTCAGTCTGGTTCCGAGCCGGTATTCTATGAAACGGGTTGGGGGACGACCGATCGCGAAGCTAAAGGTCGCGAACGTATTCTAGAACTTGCCAAGCATAACAACATCAAGATCTATGTTCCTTGTTCGACCGCCTGGGCTCGAGTTCGATCCGAGCGGCCGGACCTGCAACTTCAGCATCCGGACGACAAAGCACACCCGGGCGATGTCGGCCACTTCCTTAACCTTGCCTGTTTTTATTCTGCGTTCGTCCAGCAGTCGCCAGAGGGTCGCCTGCCACGTGACTATCACGTCTGGCCTCACTTGACCAAGGACGAGAAAACGCGATTGAACGAACAGTTAGAAACTGCATTTGCCAACTTCCGACCCGACGCCTATCAAGCCAAGCTTCCTGAGTGGATGCGCCGCAATGCGGGAGCGGGCTACCGAGGCTCGCTTGCCGAAGATGATGCCAGATACTTGGAACGAGTAGCCTGGGATACGTGGTTGACGACTGCAGAGAGCCTCGGAAAATCTTCACCAGAATAATAGAGCTTTGCATGATTGATCGAATCTTTCTGAGTATTGTGGCACTGACGTTAGTGAATTGCGGTACTGCCCTTGGTCAAACGCGGCAACCCAACATCGTACTGTTGATTGCTGATGATCTTGGCTATGGTGAAACGGGTTGTCAGGGGAACGCTGAGATTCCGACGCCGCACATTGATTCAATTGCCGCAGGCGGAGTGCGATTTACTGGCGGTTACGTCACAGCCGCATTTTGCAGTGCGTCACGAGCAGGCCTGCTCACGGGTCGCTATCAGACTCGTTTCGGTTACGAATTCAATCCAATTGGTGCGAGAAATGAAGATCCGGATATCGGGCTGCCTGCATCAGAAGTGACGCTGGCTGAGCATTTGCAGAATGCAGGTTATGCTACAGCGCTGATCGGCAAGTGGCATTTGGGAGGCACTGCAAACTTTCATCCACAGCGTCGGGGCTTTGATGAGTTTTTCGGTTTTTTGCACGAAGGGCATTACTTTGTACCGCCTCCGTATGAGGGCGTCACAACATGGTTGCGTCGCCGAGTTTTACCTGGCGGATCGAAAGGTCGCTGGACCAGTCGCGATGGCCGCCTGATTCTCTCCACTCACATGAATCACAGTGAACCAGACTACGATGCCAACAATCCGATCCTGCGCGGTAGTCAGCCGGTAGATGAACGATCGTTTCTGACCGACGCCATCACGCGCGAAGCGACCAGCTTCATTCATCGAACTGCTGAACGACCGTTCTTTTTGACAGTGGCCTACAACGCGGTGCACAGTCCGATGCAGGCGACTGAAGCGTATATGGAAAAGTTCGCAGGCATCCAAGACGTTCAGCGAAGAATCTTTGCGGCCATGTTATCAAATATGGATGACAGCGTTGGACAGATCCTGGCAGCTTTGCGAGAAAACCAGCTTACTGATAACACGTTGGTCATCTTCATAAGCGACAACGGCGGCCCAACCCGCGAGTTGACCAGCAGCAACTTGCCATTGAAAGGCGGCAAAGGGTCGCTGTACGAAGGTGGTATTCGTGTGCCGTATTTGATGAGCTATCCCAGTCGAATTCCATCATCGCTGGTCTACCACAATCCCGTGATTTCGCTGGATATTTTTCCAACCGTCTGCGCGGCAGCCGGCATTCCTCTGCCACTGAATACACCGCTGGATGGCGTCAATTTGCTTCCGTTTCTTGATGAAGGCAATTCCGGTCTGCCTCACAAGACTTTATTCTGGCGAGTCGGTAGCAACACAGCGCTAAGGCACGGTGACTGGAAGATCGTCCGGATGTCTCGTCAAAAAGCGGACGGTGAATGGGAACTATATAATCTTGTGTCGGATCAAGCGGAAGCCACTGATCTGGCACCCAGTCAGCCTAAGCTACTTCAGCAACTCTTACTCGAATGGCGGGCACTCGACAACCAAATGGTGGCCCCACGGTTTTCACCATAATGACTATGCGATGAACTCATTCAGGTCTTTGACTTTTAGAACGGGCGTGGCCCAGTTTCGCTTGAGCCATTTGACGCGTCCTTCGACATGAGGTTTTCCATTGCCACGGGCTGCCATGCAAAACGTTGGTGAGAAGTTATAGTGACTGGCTAGCGTCTTATGCTTAGGATTGAGTTCACACTGGCGTCCGTGCTGGATCGCTTGAGCAACGGTCTTGGGATTATCCAACCAAAGTTCACGAGGCACGTAGCCAAAGAGTTCAAACGCATTAACGGTGCCTTGTAAAATCGCCTCGGTCTTTTCACTCGGTAGCGCCATGGCAAAGACAGCACCCGAGTAAGCCCAGGTGATCAATAGGATTGAGATGGTACGACGCCTTCGGGAAAGTCGACTTCGATCTGGCCGAAGTCCGCTTCGGCGCGTTCACCCGTCTGGACAGCAATAGGCAAGAACGTCTCGATCGTCGGCTTTCGTAGACTGTTGACATACCGGCGGACCGCATGATAACCGCTAGCGAACTGGTGCTCTTGCTGGAGTCGGTCAAAGATCCGCTTGATGGTGCGACGCTGCTTCTTGGGCGTGGCGAGATCGTGCTGGACGATCTCTTGGATGACGTGCTGGAATTCGACGGCGAGGGTTCGCTTGGGTCAGGGAGTTCTCAGGGTGTAGGGTTTTGGCTCGGCTTCTTGGAGCACTTGGAGCACTTGGCGGATCACGTTGCATCCAACTGGCTTAAAAAGCTTAACCGAGAACCAACTGGAGCACGCACAATGACCGAGCGACTAACCATCAACCGCCACAATTTCACGTCGCTACCAAACGCAGTGGAACCAAACAGATTCAAAGCGGAACCAAGGCAGTTATCCCTGCTGGCCGCGTGCCGCGGATCAGCCGTTTGCTCGCCCTAGCCCACCATTGCTCCCGGCTGGTTCAAAGTGGAGCGATCATCAACCAATCCGAGCTCGCCCACTTCGGCCAGATCTCAACAACGCGAATGACGCAAATCATGTGGCTCGACAACCTCGCCCCCGACATCCAAGAAGAGATCCTCTTCCTGCCCAGGACCACCTATGGCCGCGATCCGATCAAAGAGGCCGACATCCGCCCCATCGCTAAAACGCTCGACTGGAAGCACCTGGAGATGGCAGTCAAAAAGGGGACCAGGGTGGCAGCCAAAACGGCGCCCACCAGAATGGCGGGGAGATGGCGGTGACGGGGCTTACTTGAGAACGTCGGATCGGGTGTTGTGGAGAGCTTTGCCGCTCAGCCCACAAGCTCAATCCGGTGCGCGAGCGTCGGGTTCTTCGGTCCAACCCGCCTTCTTCATGGCTTGCTGAGCCTGCCGCAGATTCCAGTAGGCTCGGTCAACGGTACCTTGGCATATAAACATCCCGCTGCCCGTATGCCACGCGACGTGATCCAATTTGAATTCGCCCAGCACGTCGTCAAGCACATCGAGCCCAACAAATGGAGCAAACGGTAAATGCTCTTCGCGGGTAAAGTGGGCTAAGCCCTTTGCATAACGCAGATGCACAGCGTATTCGGTACGAAACAAGCTTGGCTCCAAGGTCGTGGTAAGATACTCACAAAACTTAGCCGGCAACGCTAACCTGTTAACCCGAGCCCGACATCATCAACCGTCTGGTTCGGTGGGGCGGAAGCAAACGGCGTTGTAACAAGCAGCCACTTATTAACCAGAGAGCGCGATAGTTCGCGGGAGAAAATACCGTTCAGACGGACGCAACATTCGGAAAATCGGCTCGCGGTTTGAAAAATGAGAGCGCGGCCAGAAAGGCCCGGAAAATCGCAAATGCCCAAAACACTGGGGATTTCAGCGAACGAAGCGTCGCGAAAGAAAAACTCTCACTCTACGAACCAGCGGGAAGCCCCAAGTTCGCAAGATGAGACGAGTACACCCGGCAGGATTCGAGTAGAAAACGTGTTTCGACCCGTAAAACACGGGATGAAATGGATTCTGATGGGGGCGGTTCTGGCGATGTGGTCCCACTGGTAGTCCCATCTGCCGATATTCTTGACCCATCAGCCAAAGAATTGATGACTATTTGGATGCGGCTGGATGATCAGGGCCGGGCCGATTTGCTCGCGGTCGCGAGGGGGCTCGCAAAGGAATCTGAACGCAAGAAGAAAGTGTGATTGCCTTGATCTGTGCGCAATATCCGCAATTCCCTCGGGTCACCCGGTGAAAGTTGATTTGCGGATTTTGCGCACACAATCGAGCGGCCAGACGGAATCGATCTGTCTGACGGATGGCCTCCGGGTGTGAACCACAGTCAAGGTTGAATCTGTTGGGACGGGATCATGATCGAGGGCCACCAAATGAAAATGGCGGTCGCTCGTCACTGCGACAGCCAACCCCGATTCACTGGTCGCGTGGTTGCGTCGAGGGCTGCCGGGATTGTGCTCGTCATTGCCGGTTGAGTCATTACTGCCCGTTGAGTCATTACTGCCCGTTGAGTCATTCAACGGATGGGCTCACCACGCAAGCGACTCCGGAGCGGTCGTGTTCGTCTCTGGGTCGTCCGTGTCGCTCATTGTACCACCGAACCATCGCTGGGTTGTGTGTGTGACGTGTCCCGCGTTTGAGCGACCGCTCTGTCGCATCCTGCGTCCGACCTGAGTTGGTGATCGTCATCGGGCCAATCGTTCGCACCGCGATTGCCACCGGTTTACAGGTGCTTTAGGAGCGGTTCGCATCGCGTTTGCCGTTTCAATTGGCGGACGAGGGTGTTCCGCGATCGCATTCGGGTTTTGCTGGATTCGGTTTCGGGCTGTGATTGAGAGGCGAAGGTCCATCGCCAGGTTGCTCGCAGGGATGTGAAGCGATGACGAAGGGTACGGACTGCATGGCCCAACCAGCGATTGGGGGCATCCAAAGGTGAGAAGGCGACGCTGTTGCTTGGGTTGGCAGGGTGCCGAAGAGGCCAAGGGGACGTTGCCAGTCGGTGAGATGGCGATCGGTTTGCCCAATCGGAAACGGCGAACCCTGAAAATGTTTCCAGACCCGGGTGCCTCGCTGGGCAATAGGTACTGAATATCCCACACACCCACCCCCACAAAAAAATCAAAAAAAAGTGGCAGTTTCAAAAAAATAAAAAATGGCACCCCGGGGTGTCACTGGTGCCGCTTCAGTTTCCCCTATAGGGGACAGATTTAGACGGACACGGTGTCCGGTTTTATCTCAGAATTGAGTTGGTTCGTGGATGGTCATGGGATTGGGTCCGACTTCGGCTGTGGGTATTTCTCCACCACTGACGGTGTTGGGGTTATTTCCGAGTGCAGGGTCGTATTTGATTTGGACGCCATCGATCGAGGCTGGTGAGTCTACCGCGTATTTAAGCGTGGATTACATCTCAAGATCGCCGTAATTTTTGCCAGCACCATGTTCAGGTGATTCGTGCCAACTTAACTCACGGGAAGTCGCGGCATTCCCGCTAACGATGCCTGCTGAAACGCCGATTGCGCCAATCGCAAAAAAGATTGAGTGAAAAACGGACTCGACATCATTTTCTAGTACGGCAAAGAAGCATAGTCCGACTGCAAGTGCTGTGGCCAGTGTTGCTGTTACAATCGAAACTGCCTTCTTTCCCCAAGGCGCTATGTACGATGAGACGTACACAAGAGTGCCGGAAAAGCTAACGGTACTAATGAATAAAATCCATGCATTGAACAAGAACGAGTTAGGATCGATGTGTCTTGCCATAGTTAAATTATTGCCAACTATAACAATAAGCTGAAACAGTAATGCGGCTGCATATGCAACTGGAGCAAATACGATCCAGCGTACGGCGATAGCGAGTCGATGTTTAAACATTTTACTTCATCACGCTGATTGCCAGCAGTAAGGGACTCTTTGAGCAAAAAAGGGGGGGTGAGTAGCAACGGCTCATGAGACACAGTGGGATTTCTGCGTCGTGCGTGGAAGACTGTCCGGCAGATGCTATCAGTGCACACGAGCGAAGAAAATGAATTAGGTGCGTGTCACGGCACCTTCGATCCATTTCCTCCTGCCACACGTGTCTATCTCTAGCAAGTGGCAATTGCAGAATCTCAAAACTCATCGGCAGACAACGGCTCGGTTTCCAAATTTCCATTTACCTGGCGATAAAGCTCGACCGTGAACCCTGAGTAGCCCTGCAGCGTTTCTCTAAAACTGAAAACATCATCCGCTTTTGCGTAGGATGTACTCTTGCCAAAAAAGCGTTCTGTACCATACCAGTTCTTACCAACTGCGTAACGTATTTCGAAGTCTCCAACTGGCATCGTGGTGTTGAGTGTTTCACCATCGCGGATAAATGCTGTCTTTGATAAAACCAATCGGCTGCCAATTATCCGTGATATCTTTATATAATAGTTTCCGCTCCCGACTCGCGTACGAATTTCTAGGGGGGCTGCCGATTCTCTGTTTTCGTACTGCTGAATTACTCCCGTTTCAGGCAATGCAAGGCGTCCTAGTTCGATCTCTGGTTTTGGAGGAAACGCATGTGTTGGGCTGGGGCTATTTCGAAAAGGCGTGTCATCGGGAGCAATGCGGATATTCGGAACCTCTGGCTTTTTTTGCTTTTCGATTACCAGTGACCTGTCAAACCACTCAATTACTATTGAGCTTCCCAACCAAAGGCATGCGCCGATTACTGCTATAACAAGGCACCCTACGCTCCCTAAACCTTCCTCTTTATGCCGAGTTGTTCCTTGCCGCTGAGTTGCCGAAATGAAGCCCTGGACGTTGGCTCGCTCTTGCCCACTTGTTTCCTTTATGCGAACTTGACTGCGGAGGTCTACGATGCACTGCACTGTTCGATGGACGTGGTCGTACTTTTTTCGCCTCAAGTTATCAAGTAATACGCATTCAATGTCATTCGCGTCTTCAGCAGATAGCTTAGATCGCTTATCTGTCAGCGCAGCACGTATCTGGGCGTCACTAGATGTGGAAGGTACACTTAATTTGCGATAAAGATCTTTCATTGAGTTTCCATCAAGTAATCAAAAGCGTCTTTAATGCGGCGAAAACTCTTGCTCGCTGCTTCAACTGCTTCGGGCCCAAGTGATGAAAAGCGGTCCGGGTGATGAATTGATGCAAGTCTCAGATAGGCTGCTTTGATCTCTTCGATGGTCGCGTTCGAATTCAGGCCCAAAATCGCAAAGGATTCCATTGTTTTTTGTGAATGCGTTGCGCCGGTACTGGATTGCTGTGATTGCCGCTTGTTCCACCAAACGGCTGAGCTAACGTCACTGGTGTCCGGAAAGTTTTCGCCGGTAGCATCAAAAAAAAGTTGATTGAGTCTATGGAAGCCAATTCCTGTTAGATCCACAAGAAACAGAAGTATATGTGATTCGGATGGCTTCAAATACCCGTCGGCAAGACACATGCCCATTGAAAGTACAACCAGTAACTCGCGTTGCTCGGCATTCATTTGTGTAATAACTTGACAAGCAAGCCGAAGCCCTTCCGCACTTCCACGCTGCCCAACCTCTATCGCAACCTGGTTTTGCGATTCGGACTTGGTTAAAAATTTCGCTAGCAGTTCTTTTTCGTCGTCGTCAACATCGCCATCGCTCGATGCAATCCACGACAGGATGGCCACAACGCAAAGTCGCAGGGCGTCACCCGATTCGGACAATACTTTTGCAAAGCGGTTCTCAAGTAGATCCATTGGCCTCTGCGTCTCCGATCTTTTAAACGAAAGCTAATCCCATGAACTAGATGGGCGGGCCGCCTCTACGGTCGCGGTTTGCTCCCGAGGCATCACCGTAATTCACACAGCCTCTGTTTGTCCTGTTGCGTTAGTTAAATGATCTACAACGGCTTCGAGGAGTTGTTGGCCGAGGGTGCGTGAGTTAGCGAGTTGCTGTTCAAGTTGGTCCACCAACGCCATCAGTTCCTCCACTTTTGCGACGATACGCTTTTGCTCGGCGAGGGGTGGGACCGGAATCGCCATTGCCTTTAACTCTTTGACGCCTTTCACGTTTGGAATCGCTGACCCGGTAGAATTCGCAAAAATCCGTTCTTGAAAAAAGGGCGAGCGGAAAAGCATCTTGAAGTACAGGGAATCAAGGATCGATGGGGCGATGCGGACGCGAAGCAATGCTTGGTTAATTATTCCTGGGGTGAATATCGCTGGGACTTGTGTAATTCGTCCAAGTGTCACGCCAGAACAACTAACTAGGAAGTCGCCCGCTTGCACTGCAAATCCCTTCATTGATTCAAATTTGTCTTGCGTAATGTAGTAACGTTCAAATGAGCAATCATCGTTGATAGGGCAATACTGTTCGTAGACTTTGTACCCAGATGCAACGAAGTCTGATTTTCGTAACGAACTTCCAAACGGCCCTCTTTTGAAACCGGTTTTTTTATCTGATAGTACGTCTTCCCAAAAAGTCCAAACCCATTCGTCAGGAATAGGGTGCAGTGTCTCATCCTTTGCTTCACGAAGGTGCTTGCGCGCAACCGGTTCATCTTTGGTTGATCGAGTAGTCAACTTTCCTTGCACAGCCAATGTGAGAATTGAACGCCGAAGTTCTTTTGGTTCGACATCGAACGATTTATGAAACAGGAATTGGAGGTTGGCCGGTGTGGGGGAGGCGGCGAAGCGGGCGAGGGCGGCGCGGGAGAGCGACGCGTGACGATCCTTCCGCTCCGCTTCCAATGCCTCCAGCCGATCACACAATCCCATCAACTCATCCACCTTCGCCACGATACGCTTCTGCTCGGCAAGCGGGGGAAGGGGAATCAAACCTGCATAGAACTTCTCGTCATTGATGGCGGGATATGCCATTCCTTTCATTCCAGCTTCGACATAATCTGTAAATGCGGGACTGCGTAGCCAGTAAAATAGATATTTACTAAGAGCCACCGAGAACGGATGAAGAATCCCAAACGCGGTACTGGCAATGGGTTCTGGGACGTAGTCTCGCTCAACAATAGCAACGTTTAAAAGGTAAGGTCGCACTGTCGAGTAGATAACCGTGCCGCGTTTCACGACTTTTCTTGCTCTCGATGGAGCCTCGCTTGCTTCAAGGATTTCGACGCGATCGCTTACTCGTCCAGGAAACGAGTCGATGCCTCCTACATCAATATAGGTGAATACATCGCTAGGAGTCTTTTGCCCTAGCTCGTGGCCGACATCCACAAGACGTGCCCATCGCCAACTCGCAGGAATTGCGAATGGTGCCTCTGTGTCTTCGACGCTCGCAATAGCACGTCGTTTAATCGAACCGCTTGACACTAATTTCTTACGTTCATCGCGAGCATGGGAAAGCGACTCACTCGAATCTCCTTCTGATGGAAATTGTGGAACCAATTGCCCGCTCACTGCCAGTGTCAAAAAGAGATTGCGCAATCTACCAATCACATCGGGAATATCAGCAAGCAACTCAAATTTCTCAAAGAACGCCGCTGCATCAAACGTCTTCTCCGATGCGGCGGCAACAAGCTCTTTTGCAGCATCAGCGAGATAACTGCCGCGTGATTCTTTTACGGATTGCTCGCTCATCGAGTAGCCTCGCTCTGACCGAGCAATGCGGCTTCGAGTTGTGCTTTGAGCTTGCCACGAGTCTCGGCTATTTGCTGCAGCAGGTTTTCATACTCGGGCAACAAGGTGTCGACGTCGCCGGGGCCGGTGTCACTGCTGTGCGGATTCTTGATGTCGAGATTGAAATTGTTTGCTTTGATGTCGTCGATCGAAACCCGCCACGCTTGCTCGCTCTCCTTGCGTTTGCTGTAACGACCGTTCTTGTCGGGCTTACCCCACCATTTCTTCTCAGGTGCGAACTCCTCAATGCGAATCGGCTTGGTCTTGTTGTAACTTTTGGCTCCCGCAGGATACGGATGCTCGTAATACCAAACTTCGGTTGTCGGCTGTCCTTTGGTAAAGAACAGCAGGTTGGTGCGAATGCTGGTGTAGGGAGCGAACACGCCGTTGGGCAAGCGGACGATTGTGTGCAGATTGCAGTCGGTCAGCAGCGACTCTTTGATCCGCGTTTTCACGCCTTCGCCGAACAGCGTGCCGTCAGGCAAAACCAAACCGGCGCGACCACCGGGCTTCAGAATTTTCATCAGCAGGACCAGGAACAGGTCAGCCGTTTCACGTGTTCGGAACTCGGTGGGAAAGTTGGCTT